>NZ_JBSTYP010000002.1:0-146704 GCF_054052405.1 Aeromonas aquatilis
TCTCTGAGCATGGTGCAGTCCATTTATTGACCATGCAGCAATTAGATCAAACCCCGGGATCGGCGTCCAGGGGTTTGTCAGCAGTCTGAGACCCGCCATGGGCGGGTCTGGGCAGGGTCCGGATCAGGCGCCTCACTCAGAGACAAGGAGCCTAATGCTGAGCCTCAGGTTTGCTCGTTGCTGCCGCTCTGGATGGACGAGCGCCGCCCGGCGGGCAACATCCGGGTAACCAGATTGCTGCGCTGACGCCAGGAGGTGAAGACGATGGCCAGCAGGTGCAGACCTATCAGCCCCTGTAGCGCCACCACGCACCACTCATGCCACTCGTCAGCCCCCAGTTCAAATCCCGTCTCGGTATTTTGAAACCAGCCGCTGCCAGCAGTGGCCAGCACAACCAGCCAGAGCGCCCACACGGCCAGCTTGCCGCTGCCGTGATGACCCGGTGCCGGAGGCTGCCGCTCACGCATCTCGCGCGCCTGCTGACGAAAGTCATCACCACTGGGGATGAGGGCGCCGAGGCGGGCGTAACTACGGGCGAAGGTGAGCCCCCAGAGCAGACGCAAGGAGACCAGTGCGATGGCCGAATAACCTAGCCACTCGTGCCACTCCTCCCCCGCTTCGTTAACCCAGAGGTTGCCGATGCAGACTGCCGCCAAACCCCAGTGAGTCAGGCGAACCAGCGCATCCCAGCGAAAGGGCTCACCCTTTTTGCTTGGCATATTTGTGGTACTCCTTCTTCAGGTCGTTGACCTTGGCCAGATGTTCGCGCGCCTTGGCCTCATCACCCGCCTTGAGTGCGGCCAGGCTGGCGTCCAGCTCGGTCTGTACCTCGTTCATCCCTTCAAGGAATTTCTCTTTCTTGGCGGCCGGCATGTTCTTCTGCTTGGCCACATCCAGCTGGGCCTTCATCTCGTTGATGTGCTTCTCCATGGTGGCTGCATCATCAGCCTTGACGGCCTGCTTGTAGTTGAAGCCAATCTTCTTCATCGGCTGTTCCAGATCACCCGCCACGGCAGGCAGGGTCATCAGGCCAAACATCAGGGGCAGCAGCAGGGGGCGGACGGTTTTCAACATGGGATTTCCTTATATAACGACATGCTCGAATTGTTAGGGGTACTTATGAATCCAAACAAGAATTCATCACCAGCATGATGCCATGACTCATGGTGAAACGTTTGTGAAAAATGCTGTTTTTTGTGGCAAATAGTGACAGATATGCCGCGCTTGTTTGCGCTTGGTAACTGATTGAACGCAGGTGACACGCAGCATGAGGATGGTTGAAAGCGGTAAACAGGGACAAAAAACCCCGCCGTAGCGGGGTCTGAATCAGCTGGCCATTTGCGTGCGTCAGTTACTCCTGTTCGCGAGCAATGGCGCGCCAGCCGATATCCTTGCGGTAGAAGACGCCATCCCACTTGATGCGGCCAGCGAGCTGATAGGCGCGCTGCTGGGCTTCGGCCACGGTGTGGCCGAGGGCGGTGGCGCACAACACGCGGCCGCCAGCGGTCAGGCTGGTATCGCCCTCCAGGCGGGTACCGGCATGGAACACCTTCTCACCGGCCACTTCATCCACCGGCAAGCCGCTGATGGGGTGGTTGGTGCTGTAATCGCCGGGATAGCCTCCCGCCGCCAACACCACGCCGATAGCGGCGCGGGGATCATAGATGGCCTCTTTCTGATCCAGCTTGCCTGCGCAAGCGGCCAGGCAGAGCTCCACCAGATCGGATTGCATCCGCAGCATGATGGGCTGGGTCTCGGGATCGCCAAAGCGGCAGTTGAACTCGATCACCTTGGGATTGCCTGCGCCGTCGATCATCAGACCGGCGTAGAGGAAACCGGTGTAGACGTTGCCTTCGGCCGCCATGCCGCGCACGGTCGGCATGATCACCTGCTCCATCACGCGTCGATGTACCTCGGCGGTCACCACAGGCGCCGGGGAGTATGCCCCCATGCCGCCGGTGTTGAGGCCGGTATCACCGTCGCCAACCCGCTTGTGATCCTGACTGGTGGCCATCGGCAGCACGTGCTCGCCATCGACCATGACGATGAAGCTCGCCTCTTCCCCCTCCAGAAACTCCTCAATCACCACCCGGGAACCCGCTTCGCCAAAGGCATTGCCGGAGAGCATGTCGCGCACCGCATCTTCCGCTTCCTGCAAGGTCATGGCGACAATCACCCCCTTGCCCGCCGCCAGACCATCGGCCTTGATGACGATGGGGGCGCCCTTCTCGCGCAGGTAGGCGAGCGCAGGCTCCACTTCGGTGAAGTTCTGGTACTCGGCGGTCGGGATGACGTGACGGGCCAGGAAATCCTTGGTGAAAGCCTTGGAGCCTTCCAGCTGGGCAGCGGCAGCGGTCGGGCCAAAGATCGGCTGACCGGTGGCGCGGAAGGCATCCACCACCCCTTTCACCAGCGGCGCTTCCGGCCCGACGATGGTGAGGCCGACCTGCTTCTCTTTGGCAAAGGCCAGCAGCCCTTCGATATCGGTCGCCTCGATGGCGACGTTCTCGACCCCCGGCTCAAGCTGGGTGCCTGCGTTGCCCGGCGCCACAAAAACGTGGCGTACCAGCGGGGAGTGTTTGGCCTTCCAGGCCAGGGCGTGTTCGCGGCCACCATTGCCAATGATCAGTACTTTCATCGTATCGCTCGCTTCTATGTGGGTCACAGGCTTCCGCCAGAGGGAAGCCGGTCGCAATAGTCAGTGGAAAAGAGACAACAAAAGGGCCGCCCGTGGCGGCCCTGATCCATCAGTGACGGAAGTGGCGCATGTTGGTAAAGACCATGCACATGCCGTGCTCGTCGGCGGCGTCGATCACCTCCTGATCGCGCATCGAGCCACCCGGCTGGATCACGCAGGAGATACCGGCAGCAGCTGCTGCATCAATGCCGTCGCGGAACGGGAAGAAGGCATCGGAGGCCATGACGGAGCCCGCCACGGTCAGCCCTTCATCTGCCGCCTTGATACCGGCAATCTTGGCCGAATAGACGCGGCTCATCTGGCCGGCGCCAACGCCGATGGTCTGGCCATCTTTGGCGTAGACGATGGCGTTGGATTTGACGAACTTGGCCACTTTCCAGCAGAACAGCAGATCTTGCAGCTCGGCCTCGGTCGGCTGACGCTTGCTGACCACGGTCAGGTCGCCCAGCGTCACCATGCCGAGATCGCGCTCCTGCACCAGCAAGCCGCCATTGACGCGCTTGAGGTCAAACCCTTGCGCCGGAGCAGTCCACTGACCGCATTCAAGCAGACGCACGCTCTGCTTGGCAGCGACCGCTTCGCGGGCCTCCTGACTGACAGTCGGAGCGATGATCACCTCAACAAACTGGCGGGCCACGATGGCTGCGGCAGTGGCACCATCCAGCTCGCGGTTGAAGGCGATGATGCCGCCAAAGGCGGAGGTGGGGTCGGTCTGGTAAGCGCGATCGTAGGCACTCAGCAGGTCGTTACCGATGGCCACACCGCAGGGGTTGGCATGCTTGACGATGACGCAGGCCGGCTCGTCGAACTCCTTCACACACTCCAGCGCCGCGTCGGTATCGGCGATGTTGTTGTAGGAGAGCGCCTTGCCCTGCAGCTGGGTCGCGCTGGAGACAGAACCCGGAGCGGCATGCTCTTCGGCGTAGAAGGCAGCGGCCTGATGGCTGTTTTCGCCGTAACGCATGTCCTGCTTCTTGATGAACTGGCTGTTGAAGGTGCGCGGGAAGCGGGACTCCTCGTCACCCTCCTTGTTGTCACCGTAGGAAGGAACCCCATAACTAGGAACAAGGGTGCCGAAGTAGTTGGCGATCATGCCATCGTAGGCGGCGGTGTGCTCGAAGGCTGCGATGGCCAGATCGAAACGGGTCGCCAGTTTCAGGCTGTTGCCGTTGGCATCCATCTCGCGAATAACCCGATCGTAGTCGGCAGCTTTGACGACGATAGCGACATCTTTATGGTTTTTGGCGGCAGAACGCACCATGGTCGGGCCGCCGATGTCGATGTTCTCGACCGCATCCGCCAGGGTGCAGCCCGCTTTGGCCACGGTGGCAGCAAAGGGATAGAGGTTGACGACAACCATGTCGATGGGGGAGATAGCGTGCTGGGCCATGATGGCGTCATCCTGATCCCGACGACCGAGGATGCCGCCATGAACCTTGGGATGCAGGGTCTTGACCCGGCCATCCATCATTTCAGGGAAACCCGTGTAGTCGGAGACCTCGGTCACCGGCAGACCCGCCTCGCCAAGCAGCTTGGCGGTACCGCCCGTGGAGAGCAGGGCAATACCACGCTCGTTGAGTGCCTTGGCAAATTCCAGAATGCCAGTTTTGTCAGACACACTCAGCAGTGCACGGCGAATGGGTCGAGCTTGTTCCATCACACTATCGTCCTCAACATAACGGGGACCGTTCCATGGGAGGCGAGGCTCAACACAGAGAGTCCCCAAATAAATGGAAGTGGGGGATTTCGCAAACCACTCTCGCCCCGACATCCGGCAAAAGCGTTTTAGGAAATGCCCGCTTGGTGCGGCGCTCTGTTATGGGCGCGTATTCTACACAAAAAATGTGACGGGTGGTGGATTTTTTGAAACAGCAAAGCCTTATTTGGCGCGGCGTTAAACGTTTTCCACTTGGTTTTCTCGAAACGTTTTCACTTTCAGTGTTTTATGGGAAAAAGGGTCGCCAGGAGATGTTTATCTGCCCCTTTTATGCCCTTGGCTGGCAATCCATTGGCAAAGGGGTGATAGTGGATTCCGGTTTTTGTGGCGGCATACATTCAAGGGGAGAGAGAGCATGTATCGGATCGGTGAACTGGCCAAGGCATGCGGGGTCAAGGCAGATACCCTGCGTTTTTACGAGAAGAACGGGCTTATCTCACCGGGGATCCGTAACGAATCCGGCTACCGCCTCTACAGCGAACAGGACAAGCGACGGCTGGAGTTCATCATTCGCGCCAAGTCGGTGGGATTCTCGCTGGCCGATATCGGCGAGCTGCTCGACCTCGATACCAACAAGGCCAAAGTCACCTGTCAGGAGGTGAAAGCAGTGGCCGACACCAAGCTGGCCCAGGTGGAGCAGAAGATCATCGAACTGACCCGCTTTCGCGACAACCTGCGCGAGCTCTCCAATATCTGCTGCGGCGGCCCCCGCTCGGCGGAGCACTGCGCCATCCTCGAGACGCTGGAATCTGGCGCCCCGGCCCATCACGAGCACCACAGCCACGACCAGCATGACCCGGTTCACGGCTGACATGGTATGTCTGACTGAGCGTGCCTGGCTCAGTGTGACTGACTCGGCGCGTCCGACGCATTGCTCCGGCGGCGATTTGGTGACAAAATCGCCGCGTTTTTAACCGGTGCCAGTGCATCCGGTTGCCGGGCGCTCAGCTGAACAGGCGCCCGCAGCGAAAACCACCATCCAGACACAAGAATCAACACACCAAGGACAGAGAAGAGGAGCCATCATGGCCAAGATTCGGGTCGACCAACCCGCCCTCCCCCGTGAGGAAAATGCGCAAGGGGGCAACTATGCCCATCAGCGCGGCGAAATAAAGGATAACCATCTGCATGCCCTGCTCTCCGATCCCCTGTTTCGCAGCCGGGTCGAGCGCAACAAGAAGGGCAAGGGGAGTTACCAGCGCAAGGCCAAATTCGGCAAGCGGTGGGAGCCCGGCCAACAGCAGATGATCCGCGTCTGCTGCTGAGCGGGTTTCTACCGACCAAAACAATCAGGGCGCCATTGGCGCCCTGATTGTTATCTCGAAACACGGTTCTCGCCAAAACTGGCTCACGACCTGTCGCGAGAAGCTGTCAGCAAGGTGAAGAGCAGCGCATGAACCTTGATCACGGCTTCGCAGCCAGATCGTGAGCCAGCTTTCACTCATCCATAAAGAGTTCTAGCAATACGTTCAGATAGCGATGGCCGAGGGAGGTAAGCTGCCAGCTGTCGCCCAGATCCTCGATAAGCTCTTTGCTCCGGGCGATGGCGAGCACCGTCTCAACCCGCTCCAGCGGCAAGCCGGTATAGGCCTCGAACTCCGCCTTGGGGGCAGGTTCAAACAGGCGGAAGCGGTTCATAAAGTATTCGAGCGGCAGATCGTCTGACGTCACCTGCCACTGCTCGTCCAGATAGGGGCGACTCTTGTCCAGATACCCTTTCGGATGCTTCACCTTGGCGGTGCGCAGGATCTGCTGATCCGCGAGATCAGTCACCTTGCCGTGGGCGCCACAGCCGATCCCCAGATAGTCGCCGAAACGCCAGTAGTTGAGGTTGTGATGGCACTGATAGCCCTCTTTGGCATAAGCCGAGATCTCGTACTGCCGATAACCGCTGGCGGTGAGCATGGCGTGGCCCTGCTCGTAGATGTCCCACAGGGTGTCATCTTCCGGCAGCTTGGGCGGCTTGGAGGCAAACGCCGTGTTCGGCTCGATGGTGAGCTGATACCAGGAGAGGTGCGGCGGGGCGCAGTCGATAGCCTGCTGCAGGTCATAAAGGGCGTCATCCAGACTCTGATCCGGCAGACCGTGCATCAGATCCAGATTGAAGGTAGGCAACTTGATGGTGTGGGCCAGTGCGGCGGCCTTACGCGCCTCTTCCGGGCCGTGAATGCGACCAAGGCGGGTCAGCTTCTCCTGCTGGAAGCTCTGCACCCCGATGGAGATGCGGTTGATACCGGCGCGCTGGAAACCGGCGAACTTGTCTGCCTCCACCGTGCCCGGATTGGCCTCCATGGTGATCTCGCAATCTGCGGCGAGCGGAATACGGGCCCGTACCCCATCCAGCAAGGCTTGCATCGCCTCCACCGTCAACAGGCTGGGGGTGCCTCCGCCGATAAAGATCGAGGAGAGCGGCCGCCTCTGCGCCCACTTCAGATCCTGATCCAGATCTTCCAGCAGGGCGGCGACATATTCGAGGTGAGGCAACTCCCCCTTCTGGGCATGGGAGTTGAAGTCACAGTAAGGGCACTTCTGGACGCACCAGGGCACATGAATATAGAGAGAGAGCGGCGGCAGTTGCAGCATGGGGCTTCCAATAAAACGGGGGCTCAAGGCCCCCATTGTAGATGACTATGTGTGATTGGCCGTGTGTAACCGACAAGGTGGCGAAGTGACTCAGTGCGCCGCAGCCAGCGCCGCTTTGAGCTTGGCCAGAGCCTGACCACGATGGCTCAGCTGGTTTTTCAGTTCGGCGGGCATCTGGGCGGCGGTGCAGTCGTGATCCGGCACGAAGAAGACGGGGTCATAGCCGAAACCGTGTTGACCGCGCGGCTCGTCGATGATCATCCCTTCCCAGCTCGCCTGACAGATGATTGGGGTGGGATCGTCGGCGTGGCGCATATAGACCAGCACACACCAGAAGCGGGCGCTCTTCAGGTACTCGGGGGCACCTTGCAGCTCGCCGAGCAGCTTCTCGATGTTGGCCTTGTCGTTGGCATGTTCGCCGGCGAAGCGGGCGGAGTAGACGCCAGGGCGACCGTGCAGCAGATCCACTTCCAGACCGGAGTCATCGGCGACAGCTGGCAGGCCGGTAATGCGGGCGGCGTGGCGGGCCTTGATGATGGCATTCTCGACGAAGGTGGTGCCGGTCTCATCGGCATCGGAGACAGCAAACTCGCTCTGCGGGATCACCTGGATCTTCATGTCGGCCAGCATGGCGGCCAACTCCTTCACCTTTTTCTGGTTACCTGTTGCCAGGACAAGCTTGTTCATCGAGCACCTCCGCAAAAATAATCTGCGCATTCTATGCGGCGCAAGCGTTTAGTAAAAGCGCCAATTACACCCGCTGTGATGGGGTTGCGGGTGATTGGAAGCCATCTAATAACCAGCTTTTTAATACATGTTTCCATAATGGAATAACCAAAGTGATTAAATACCATTTCTATTCATTACTGTGAGTCAGTAGACTCGCGCCCCAATTCATTAACCTGGCTGACTAAAGAGGTGACAGATGCCATTGATACTTTTACTCGTACTACTGGTGCTGTTCAGTCCGCTGGCTATCGACATCTACCTGCCCGCCATTCCGCAGATGGCCGAGCAGCTGGGCGCCGAAGTAACTCTGATGCAGGGCACCATCACCTGGTTCCTGTTCAGCATGGGACTGGGGCAACTGCTTGTTGGCCCGCTGGCCGATCGCTACGGTCGCAAGCCCATCGCGCTGGGCGGCGTGCTGCTCTATGGCCTGAGCGCGCTAGGGGCCGGTTTTGCCGCCAGCCTCGGCGAATTGATGCTGGCCCGGGTGCTGCAGGGCTTCGGCGCCTGCGCCACCTCGGTCGCCGCCTTCTCGGTGGTGCGTGACAGCTATGGCCCGAAAAAGAGCGGCCAGATGATCTCCTATCTCAATGGCGCCATCTGCTTTATTCCTGCGCTGGCCCCCCTGCTCGGTGGCTGGCTCACCGCCAAGGCGGGTTGGTCTGCCAACTTCTGGTTTATGGCCGGTTATGCGCTCATCGTCGGCAGCTGGCTGCTGTGGCGGATGCCGGAGACCCGCCCGGAGGAGACCCGCAGTGAAGGGGCCCTCATCAGCTGGTCTCGCTACAGCCCGGTGCTGCGCTCCCCCAGTTTCCTGTTCAACGCGTCGCTGTGCATGCTGGCGATGGCAGTGATCCTTGCCTATGTCACCGCCGCACCGGTGCAGCTGATGGTGAAACTGGGGCTCGATATGAGCGGCTTTAGCTACTGGTTTACCGCCAACGCCGCGCTCAACATTCTGGCCTGCTTCATGGCGCCGCGCTTTATTGCCAAGGTGGGGCCAAGACGCACCCTGCGCATCGGCCTGCTGGTGTTGATACTCTCGGCCATCACCCTGACTTTGGCCATGCACATCGAGCATCCGCTGGCGATGATGGGGCCGGTATTCCTCTCCAGCATCGGCTTTGCCATGATCCTGGGCGCTGCCGCCGGGATGGCGCTGGCACCGTTCGGCCACTGTGCCGGTACCGCCGCCGCCCTGCTCGGCCTGTTTCAGATGAGCGGCTCCGGTGCTCTGGTTGGCCTGACCGGCGCCCTGATGCACGACCCGCTCAGCCAGCTGGCACTGCATATGTGGCTGCTGCTGCCGCCTCTGGTGATGCTGATGACCCGCCGCGGCCGCCGCTTGTGTTTGCAATAAATCCTGTGCTCTGATGGGCACACTCAGGGGGCCATCGGCCCCCTTCTCGTTTGTATCGCCTTTACAGCACATGGCCATCCGGCAGAGAGCCTGTGATGGCAACCCCACTCACTCGATGTCAGCGGAGAACTCCCGATGAGCCACACTCTCAACGCAGCCCTGGTGGGCTATGGCTTTGCAGGCAAGACCTTTCACGCCCCCTTCCTCTCCACCACGCCGGGCTTGTCCCTGAGTTGGGTGGTGAGCCGCGATGCCACCAAGGTGCAGGCCGATCTGCCCAGCTGCCGAGTCGGTTCACTGGAGGAGGTGCTGAGGGATGAGACCGTCGATCTGGTGGTGATCGCCACCCCCAACGACACCCATGCCCCCCTCGCCCGCCAGGCGCTGCTGGCAGGCAAACATGTGGTGATCGACAAGCCCTTTGCACTGGATCTGGCCGAGGCGCAAGCGCTGGTCGAGCTGGCGGAAAAGCAGCAGCGACTGCTCAGCATCTTTCACAACCGCCGTTGGGACGGGGATTTTCTCACCGTGCGCCGTCTGATTACCGAGGGGACACTGGGGCAGATCGCCCAGTTCGAGTCGCACTTCGATCGCTATCGCCCCGAGGTTCGCCAGCGCTGGCGCGAAGCGGGTGGCCCGGGTTCCGGACTCTGGTTCGATCTCGGCCCCCATGTACTGGATCAGGCGCTGCAGCTGTTCGGCCAGCCGGACTGGTTGCAGGCCGATCTGGCCGAGCAGCGCCCCGGCGCACTGGCGGACGACTACTTCCATGTGGTGCTGGGTTACGGTGCTCTGCGGGTTATTCTGCATGGCAGCTGTCTGGTCTCGGCCACCATGCCGCGTTTCATCGTCCACGGCAACCAAGGCTCGTTCGTGAAATTCGGTATGGATGTGCAGGAAGATCAGCTCAAGCTGGGCAAGCGGCCACCGGCGGCGGATTGGGGCATGGATAGTGAACCCGGTCAGCTCAGCCGCATCGTCGATGGTCAGTTACAGCAGCAGAGCGTGGTGGGTGAAGCGGGGGATTATGGCGCCTACTATCGCGGTGTCTGCGCCGCCATCAAAGGCGAGGCAAGCAATCCGGTGCCAGCAAGTGAAGCGCTGGCGGTGATGGCGCTGCTGGATCTGGCCCGTCAGAGCCACCTTGAGGGAAAACGGCTGCCCTGTCAGAAGCTGTCTGACTAAGGTGTGGGCCATCGGCCGCGCTTGAGCAACCTTGACCTTGTTAAACCGCCACAAGATGGCAGAAAGGCGGTGTTTTATTGTGCAATCGGCACTATTTAACGGCATCTTGTATTGATATCAGTCGTTGCAGTGGAGCTTTTTATCAACGGCACGAAAAAATGTCATTGTGATATCCGTTTTCATCGGTAACTAATGGGGCTATATTGCGCCCGCCTGCTGCCTCCCGGCTTCTTGTTTCAATACCGGGCAACGGTGGGCGCTGTGATGGTTGCACAGACCATCTCTCCATATTTATTTGAGGGAATGCACATGAACAAAGTACTGGTAGCCGGTATCCTGGGTCTGATGTTGACTGCTTGCGGTCAGAAAGAAGAAAAAGCTGCCGCTCCTGCTGCTGCTCCGGCCGCCGAAGTTGCTGCCACTGTAGAAAAAGCCGCTAGCGAAGCCACCTCTACCGTAGAGAAGGCCACCTCCGAAGCGACTGCAACCGTAGAAAAAGCTGCTACCGAAGCGGCTACCAAGGTTGAAGCTGCAGTGAGCGATGCCAAGGCCAACTAAGCCTGCACCTCATTCGAAGACGGGTCCGAAGGCAACTTCGGGCCCGTTTTTTTATCTGTCGCTCAGGGGGCCGGATTAATCAGCGAGGTGAGGATGTGATCCTCCCAGCGGCCATTGATCATCAGATAAGCCCGCGCGAATCCCTCCCGCTCGAAGCCGAGCCGCTCCAGCAAGGCGCCACTGCGCTGATTGGCTGGCATATAGCAAGCCATGATGCGATGCAGATCGTGCTCCCGAAACAGGTAGTCGATGGCGGCTGACAGCACCTCTCTCATCACCCCCTGCCCCTGATGCTGTTGGTCGATGGCATAGCCCAGATGACACGCCTTGAAGACTCCCATCAGGATATTGCTGAAATTGCAGGTGGCGATCACCCGCTCGCCAGCCGGATCGAGGGCCACCAGATTGACACCGGTGCAGTTGAAGAATTGGCTGTAGCTGTCCTGCAGCCGGGCATGCCAGTACGAGAGGGTGTAAAAGTGCTCGTCCCGAAGCGGCTCCCAAGGGGTAAGGTGGTCGCGGTTGCGCCGGTAGAAGTCGAGCATCATGGGGGCCTGATCCGGCGACAGTATGGTCAGGTGGGTGCGGGCCGTCTTGATATGTGGCAGCGCCATCAGGACTCCCTCTGTCTTAGCCACTCATCGCGCAGCAGGCTGTAGTGGGCATGGTCCACAATCCGGTTGCCCAGCCGCTCTGCGCGCCGTGTCACCCCCTCAAGCTGCATCCCGAGCCGTTCACAAACAGCCCTGCTGGGCTCGTTATCGGTGGCGGCGCTGATCTCCACCTTCTCCATCCCCATCTCTTCGAAGGCGTGATGGATCAGGGCCTGACAGGCACGGGTGATGATGCCGTTACCCTGCCAGCGCTCCGCCAGCCAGTAACCGATGACCACCTTGCCAAGGTCGTGATCGATGCTGTTGTAACCGATAACCCCCACCACCTCCCCCTGATACTCGATGGCGGTGGTGAGCCCCTCGCCCCGGGCGAACTTCTCGATGGCACTGCGAATGAAGAGGGCGCTGTCGACGGGGCGCAGGATCAGTGGCGGCCAGGGTAGCCACTGGGAGAGGTACTCCCGGTTGTCATTGCAGAGGGCAAACAGTTCGCTCGCCATATCGGGCTGCAAGAAGAGCAGCGCAAGCTCGTCGTCCAACTGCCATGAAAACATGGAATTCTCCTTTCAAATCAGTGATCAAATCGAAAGCCAGCACCCAATGTAGCCAATCGCCACTGGCCGCGCCAACCCTTTTACACTGCTGCCCCCTCTTGCCATTCACCCCTCGTTGCGCCACCGTTTCGCCAGTGTGCGGGCGGTGGATAGCACCGCTTCGCGTGCCGGATTGGGCCGCTTGCCACCGCGCCACGCCATCATCACGTCCCAATGCTCCTGCGGCAAATTGCGCACATCGAGCCTGACCAGCCGCCCCACCTCCAGATCCCGCTTGATAGCCAGCTCCGGCATCAGGGTGATAAACCCGTGCTCCAGCGCCAAATCCCGAGCCGCACTGGCGGGCTGTACCGCATGCAGGGGGCTGGCCGCCCGCCGCAGCCGCCGCAACTGCTGGATAAAGACGTCACACCCCGGCCCCCACACCTGAGGCGCCAGCCGCTGGTCGGCGATATCCTGCAGGGTCAGGCCATGGCAACCCGCCAAGGGATGCAGCGGCGAGGCGATGGCAATGATGGGGGAGCAACAGAGCAGCTCCATCTGCAGGCCCGCCACCGGCGGACACTTGAGCACAAAGCCGATATCGGTCACCCCGGTCAGCAACTCCTGCATGATGACCCCGGAGTGATCCGTGGTGCAGCGGATCTCGAAGGGCTCGTCCACCAGCTCCATCAACAAGGAACCGAATACCACAGCAGTCAGAGAGGGCAGGCTGGCAAGACGAATACAAGGCAAGGCTGGCGCCCCCTGCAGTGCCAGTCTTCCCTCACTCAGGGTGGCCAGTGCCGAACGGGCCGATGGCAGAAACTGCTCGCAGGCACGGGTCGGCGTCACCCCGCGCCGATGGCGCTGAAACAGCGGCGCACCGAGGCTCTCTTCCAGCTGGGCAATACGCTGGCTCACCAGCGGCTGCGACCAGCCACGAATGGCCGCCGCCTGACTGAAGCTGCCCAGCTCGGCCACATCCAGCAGCAGTTGCAGATCGTCCAGATCCATAGACATAAATAATCCTGATATGAAATATAGGTAGTTGTCGTCTACCACTATATCTAAACCCTCTCCAGAATGAAGGTATCTATGAATGAGAGGGCGTTATGATCGATAGGGCGAGGTTTTGGGGACGCTGGTTTCTGGCGCTGGATACCACACTGGTGATCCTGGGTTTCTTTGTGGTGATGCCGATGATCAGCCTGCGCTTCGTCGATCAGCTCGGCTGGGCGGCGGGGCTGGTGGGGCTGGCCCTCGGCCTTCGCCAGCTGACCCAGCAGGGGCTGGGGATCTTCGGCGGCTCGCTGGCAGACCGTTTCGGCGCCCGCCCGCTCATCGTCACCGGCATGCTGCTGCGGGCGGTGGGCTTCGCCACCCTGGCCTGGGCCGACAGCGGCGCCATGCTGATCTTCTCCTGCTTTCTCTCGGGTCTGGGCGGCTGTCTGTTTGATCCGCCACGGGCCGCCCTGGTGATCAAATTCACCCGTCCCCATGAACGGGGCCGCTTCATCTCCCTGCTGATGATGCTGGAGAGCGCGGGAGCCGTGACCGGCGCCCTGCTCGGCAGCTGGCTGCTGTGCTTTGACTTCACCTACGTCTGCCTGCTGGGCGCCGGGCTATTCACCCTGGCCGCCCTCTGCAACTGGACCATGCTGCCCGCCTACCGCCTCTCGGTCAAACCAACACCGATGCGGGAGGGGCTGGGGCAGGTGTTAGCGGATCGCGCCTTCTGTCGACTGGTGCTGATCTTGAGCGGCTACTACATGCTGTGGGTACAGGTGATGCTGATCTTTCCGATCCTGGTCAAGCAACTGGCGGGCACCACCACGGCGGTGGGCTGGATGTACAGCCTCGAAACGGCTCTGTCGCTGGCACTGCTCTACCCCATCGCCCGTTTCAGCGAGCGGCGCTACCGGCTGGAGAGCCGACTGATGGCGGGTATCCTGCTGATGACGGTGGGGATTGGGCTGGTTGCGTTTGTCAGCACCCTCTCCGGCATCTTCGTGCTACTGGCCTGCTTCTATCTGGGGATCATCATCTGTGAACCGGCCCGGGAGACCCTGATGACCAAACTCGCCAACCCCAATGCTCGTGGTAGCTACATGGGCTTCAGCCGCCTCGGGCTGGCGCTGGGTGGCATGACCGGCTACGTGGGCGGCGGCTCCCTCTATGACTTCTCGCTGCAACAGGGGCAACCGGCCCTCCCCTGGCTGGTACTGGGCACCATAGGCGTGGCCACCATGCTGCTGCTCGCCCGCTGCTTCTCCCGCCGCCCGGAACTGGGGGTGAGAGCCGCGGCCTGACGGCTTCCCTTATCCTGCGGCAGCATCGTCATCGGGGCTGCCGTTCGTCCTTTCCCGCCATAATTGCGGCCAGCACTGACAGATAGCGCCGCCCCACCATGGAATACTCTTCCCGACACGTTGCCAAAGGGAGAGTCCGCCATGCCACATCACCCTGTTTATCACTGGCTTGCCCGCCTATCCGGTGCGCAAGCACCCTCGGCCCCGGATGAGAAAAACCGGATGCTTCTCTTGCTGGATCCGCAGGATAGAGAGTGGTTGCTGGAGGTCGCTCCCGATGAGAGCGTACTGCTCATCACCACCCCCATGACAGGCCCGCTGGATGCCAATAGCCTGACCCCCACCAACCTGCAGCACTGGCTGAGCCTCAATAGCGAAGTCAACCTGATGGGTGGTGCCTGGCTCGGGCTGGAGGGCGATGTGCCAACCCTCACCCTCTACGGCCAGATTTTTCTCGCCCACTGCGATGAGCCACTGCTCGACAACCTGATGGGTCAACTTGCCGGGCTGGCTCATGACCTCACGCCCCGACTCTACGCAGCGCAGCAGTAAGCAAGGAGCTCATCATGAAAATCGAACCCACCGCCCCACTCGCAACTATCGCAACACCAACCCGTCACCAGAACAATCCCGGCGGTCGCCTGGTGAACCAGGTTCGCAACCTGACCGCTCCTGCCTCCGAGCGCCCCGAACTGACGCTGCCGACCTCGCCAGCGTTGGCACCCGATAGTCAGCAGCAGTTGAATCGCGAACTGCGCAAGGGGCTCTCGGGCTATTTGCAACAGCACCCCGAACAGCAGACCACGCTGGATGATCTGCTGGGTGCCGGGCAGATGCGCAATGAACTAGGCAAGCCGACGCTGGCGGCAGCAGCTCCCCTGACCCATCTGGTCACCCTGCTCAACCAGCTGAAAAAACTGCCGGACGGCAAGGCGCTCCTCCAAACGCTGGTCACGGCTCCCGCCGGTGAGATCGGGCGTTATGTCACTCTCAAGGGCGCCTTTGGCAGCAAATCCTGCCAATTACGCAGTCAGCCCCTTCCGCCGAGATCATTGGAAGAACCCGAACTGCAGCAACTGGCGCTGGAGCTGAAACAGGTGCTGCAACACTATCTAGACGCCGAACCAGCCAAACGTGAGCGCCATACGGAGTATCTGCGAGACTACCTGCAACAACCCGAGATCGGCCGCTATCTTGGCTTGCTCGACACGCCCGACGGCGCACAGGTCAAGATCCATGCCCTTCCCTCCCGCAAGGAGGAGATTGCAAACCTGATGAACCGACTGCTGGCCGGACATGGCCGTGGCGCGCTCTATCACGCCTTCGCCCATGAGAGCGGGCAGGATGGCATTCTGGGTCGTCACTTCAAACTCGAAGGGGTGCTGGCGTTCAGCTTCGCGGTGCGAGCCGAACCGCTGCCGCCAGTCCCCCTTGCCACCCCCTCGCCGATACCAGGGGCTGATGTGCCCAATCCAACGATCGCACTGCAAAAGGCGGCCCAGCTAAGAGAGCAGGAGGCCATGGAGCATCTCAAACTGGAGCAGGAGATCACCCGCCAGCTGGCCAATCGGCCAGCCTGTCAGACGCTGGCAAAACTGACCAGAGCGGCCGCCAACCTGCAAGCCGAACTGGATGGACAGCATCTGCCCCCGGCGGATCCGATCCCGGCGACCCGTATCGATCTGGCGATCCTGGCCCGGTTATCCCTCCCTCAGGTGCGAGAGCTGGCGCAGCAGCTCAAGGAGGAGAACAACCACTACCTGCAGCAGGTCGAGGCTAACACCCTGAATCTGCCAACCCACTCCGATGCAGCGCGCTTTTCCCCTCATACCCTGGACATGCTGGGTATAACGCTCGCCCAGCCCTACTTCAAGGTGCTGGACGATGGCATCCAGGCACTGCGCCAACCGGCTACCAGTCGTACCGCCCGCTTGCTGGGCTGGCTACTGCCATCCCAGGCCAGGGTGCGCCAGCTCAAGCAAGAGCAGAGTATCGGCAGATTGCACGAACTGCGTCAGGTCATCTCCATGCTGCAGTTACAGGGCGGTAGCTGGCAGGGGCTCGACCGCTCCGGCTGGGCCAAACAACTGCTGGCCCGCACACTGGAGCAAGCCATGCCAACGCCATGGCAACTGGGGCCGTTTCGGATCAATGAAGGGCGCCAGCAGTGGCAGGCCAGATTGAACGAATGGGGTATTTTGAACGAATGGGGCATTCCGGCCGCCAAAGGCTGATAGTGGGCAATCACCGCAGCCCCCGGATAAACAGGACGGAGAAAAAGGTTGCGCATTACAACCTTTAGACTATTTTAGTTGTTATACACAACTAAAAAGGAAACCACGACATGGATCCCCGTCCCCTGCGCGCCCTGTCGCGCGACCTGGTTCGTGAACTCGGTATGCTCTCCCAGCAGTGCGGCCAGCTGGCGCTCACCCCCATCGAAGCACACCTGCTGATCGAGCTGGAAAACGCCCCAGCCACCAACCAGCAGCTGGCAGAAAAGCTGCACATCGACAAATCCAACACCAGCCGCCCGTTGGCCCGCCTGGCCGAGCGCGACCTTATCAGCTGGCATCCTCATCCCTCCGATGGCCGCAGCAAGGAGGCCCGCCTCACCGTCAACGGTCAGGGGATGTTGCTGGAGTTGCACCGGGAGATGGATGGGGCGATGGAGGAGATGCTGGCGCAGTTGAGCCAATCCGAGCGCGAACAGCTGTGGAGCGGCATGCTGCTCTACCGCAGCGCCCTCTCCCGCGCTCGTCGCCAGCAGGGCTACCATATTCGCCCTATCACAGAAGCAGACAATCCCTACATCGCGACAGTTATCCGCACCGTCTCGGCGGAATATGGCCTCACCGCCGACAAGGGATATGGCGTCTCTGACCCCAATCTGGACAGGCTCTATCAAACCTATCAGGAGGAGGCGAGCCGCTACTGGGTCATCGAGGGGCCTGACGGTTCCATCCTCGGTGGCGGTGGCATAGCGCCGCTGGCTGGAGAAGAGGGAGTCTGCGAATTGCAGAAAATGTACTTCCTGCCCGCCCTGCGTAGTCTGGGTCTGGGCAAGCGGCTGGTGTTGCAGGCGCTGGATGCCGCTCGTGGTTTGGGCTATCGCCGCTGCTATCTGGAGACGACCGAGGTCTTGCGCGAAGCCACCAGCCTCTATGAATCACTGGGCTTTGAACATCTACCCGGCCCCCTTGGCTGCACCGGCCACGGGGATTGCGAGATCTGCATGGTGCTGGACCTGGCGCTCTAAGGTAATAGCGGCAAGCAGGAGTCTCCCCTGCTTGCAGCTTCGTTTATTATGGCAGCGCCACTACTCGGAATCGCTCCTGTACCAGCGTGGCTTGCTCATCAAATTCTCTTCCTTCCGCCTTCATCTCGCGCTCGAAGAAGGCCTTATGAGCCTCGCGCCACCAAGCCAGAGAGCCATCGCCCTCCCCTTCCTCGGCGGCAAACGCAGCATCAACCTCATCGAATGGGCACAAGGTGACCGAGACTATTTCAACCAGCGCCTTGGGCAGACCACTCCAGTCGGTTACCACCAGCAAGTCCCCCTGTTCCGGTATCCGCTCGCCCTTCTCCAGATACCAGTAAGCGAGGCTACAGGTCGCTCGCTTGCGTCCTGCTACCACCAGCGCGGCACAGAGGTTGGCATTGTGTTCATCAGCACAGAAGTAGTCCGCTGAGACATGACGAGCCCGTGCTGTCACCGGCAGGGATAACAGATAACTCTCAGCCAGAGCCGAGCAGGCAGGATTCATCGATTCAACCATCACCTCTCCTTGATGCATAAAAAAATCCCGCCATCTGGCGGGATTTGGTAAGCAGTATCAGTGCTCGCGAGTCTGGCGGAACTCCACGTCGGGGTGGCGCTCCTGAGCCAGGCGCAGGTTGACCATGGTCGGTGCGATATAGGTGAGGTTGTCACCGCCATCGAGGGCCAGGTTGACCTCGTTCTTGCGCTTGAACTCTTCGAACTTCTTGACGTCGGTTCCTTCCACCCAGCGGGCGGTGGAGACGTTGACCGCCTCGTAGATGGCCTCGACGTTGTACTCGCTCTTGAGGCGCGAAACCACCACGTCAAACTGCAGCACACCGACCGCACCGACGATGAGATCGTTGCTGATCAGCGGACGGAACACCTGCACCGCCCCCTCTTCGGAGAGCTGCACCAGCCCCTTGAGCAGCTGCTTCTGCTTGAGCGGATCGCGCAGACGGATGCGGCGGAACAGTTCCGGAGCAAAGTTCGGGATACCGGTGAACTTGAGATCTTCACCCTGGGTGAAGGTGTCGCCGATCTGGATGGTACCGTGGTTGTGCAGACCGATAATGTCACCGGCGAAGGCGTCCTCCGCCTGCTCACGGTCACCAGCCATAAAGGTCACGGCGTCGGAGATGTTCACATCCTTGCCGATACGCACATGGCGCATCTTCATGCCCTTGCTGTAAGTACCTGACACGATACGCATAAAAGCGATACGGTCACGGTGCTTAGGATCCATGTTTGCCTGGATCTTGAACACGAAGCCGGAGAACTTCTCCTCGGTCGCCACCACTTCGCGGCTCTCGGCCTTGCGCGGCATGGGAGACGGCGCCCAGTCGGTCAGGCCATCCAGCATGTGGTCGACACCGAAGTTACCCAGTGCAGTACCGAAGAAGACCGGGGTCATCTCGCCAGCGATAAAGGCATCGTGATCGAACTCGGGCGAGGCGCCCTGCACCAACTCCAGTTCGTCGCGCAGTTGCTGAGCCAGATCTTCGCCGACAGCGGCATCCAGATCCGGGTTGTTCAGCCCCTTGACCACCCGCTTCTCCTGGATGGTGTGGCCCTGACCGCTCTGATAGAGATAGGTTTCATCCTTGTAGAGGTGATAGACCCCCTTGAAGGATTTGCCGCAGCCGATAGGCCAGGTGATGGGGGCGCACATGATCTTCAGCTCGCGCTCCACCTCGTCCATCACTTCCATCGGATCGCGCACTTCGCGGTCCAGCTTGTTCATGAAGGTGAGGATGGGGGTATCACGCAGACGGGTCACTTCCATCAGCTTGCGGGTCCGGTCTTCAACACCCTTGGCGGCATCGATGACCATCAGGCAGCAGTCGACCGCCGTCAGGGTACGGTAGGTATCTTCGGAGAAGTCCTCGTGACCCGGGGTATCGAGCAGGTTGACCAGACAATCGGCATAGGGGAACTGCATCACCGAGGTAGTGATGGAGATACCACGCTGCTTTTCCATCTCCATCCAGTCGGATTTGGCGTGCTGGCCCGAGCCACGACCCTTGACGGTACCGGCGCGCTGAATGGCCTGTCCGAACAGCAGGACTTTCTCGGTGATGGTGGTTTTACCCGCATCCGGGTGCGAAATGATCGCAAAAGTGCGTCTCTTGGAGACTTCACTCAGAAATTCAGCTGACATAATTCAACGTTCTTCTATTGAGCGGTGGCATCAGCCACCGTGGGAATAAATCCGAAATGCCGCTCACGGCACATGTATACGCAACGAAAGCCACGCCAGCTGGCGTTTTGCCAACCTGGTGGAGAGCGGGAGGAGGGCTGCGTTACATGGGTCTTCTCGCCTGAGTCAAAGCAAAATTGCGCGACATTATACCCGCGCGAGTGAAAAATACCCAGCCCGTCAATCGTCTGTTTCCACCCGGTTACGCCCCGCCCCTTTCGCACGATACAACGCATTGTCGGCACGCTGGATCAGGGCCGCCAGATCCTGATCATATTCTCGCAGAGCGGCACACCCGATACTGATGGTTACCGGGTACGACATGCCGGGCAGCGCCCGGTTGGCCGCCCGCTCAGCCACCCGGCACGCCTCTTCAAGGCGGGTATCCTGCAGCAGGATCAAAAACTCCTCCCCACCGATACGCCCGCACTGATCCTGACGCCGAAGCTGACGGGCGGCCGCCCGGGAGACCCACTGCAGTACCCGATCCCCCTGATGATGGCCCAGGGTATCGTTGATCCGCTTGAAGTGATCGATATCGAACACCAGCAGACAAAATGGCGTGCCCTGCCTGCGAGCAAGCGCCAGCATATCGCTGCCCTGCCGCAGCACCCGACGGCGGTTGTTGATGCCGGTCAGCTCATCGGTAAAGGCCAGACGACGCATCCGACGGTTGCGATCCAGCAGCCACCCCATCGTCAGCAGCGCCAGTACCCCGCAGAGCACCATCACCACCAGCAGCCAGAAACGACGCTCCTTGACCTGCTCCAGATCCTGCTGCTGCAGTCGCTGCTCGACTCGCAGTCGCTCGTTCTCCCCCTCCTGACGGGCCAGTTCGAACTCGCCGCGAACCCAGGCCGTGTTCTGTTCCCGTAACAGCTGATCGAGCCGCTGCTCCTGCACCAGATGCTCCCGCAATGCGGCCAGTGCTGCCGGATAGTCACCTTGCAACTCGAGCGCCCGACTGCGTACCCAGTAGAGCTCGAGCAAAAAGCGCACGTGTCCTTCCATCTTCAAAATCGGCTCAATCTTCTCAAGCGCACGCAAGGCTGGCGCCGGTTCCTGCTGTTCGACTCTCAACCTCGCCCGCACCAGCTCGAGATGCGCATGGAGGATGGGGTCAACGTCGGGAGAGAGCACCTCGCCGCGTGTGCCAGCAAGCGTCCGGCATCAGCGGAGCGATCCAGCCCGAGCAAAGCCTCGGCCTGCATCACCATGCGTTCGGCATGCTCAATCAGATATTGAGGCTGATTATAAAAGGTCGCACTGCGTTCAAGCTCGCCCAGCGCATCCTGATAACGCCCGGTCTGCAGATAGACCATCGCCAGTTGATCACTTAGCCTTGCCGAGCCAAATCCGTCGTGGCTCCTGGCAAAGTGTTCGCTCAACCGGTTGAGAGTGGCCAGCGCTTCGGCATAGAGACCCATACGACGAAATGTGGCTGCAATCTCGAGCTGCGCCTGGTGATAGCAAGTGGGCAACCCCAGCTGCTCATAGATATTGTGCGCCTTGGTGAGATCCATCAGTCCCTGGCCTGAGACCCCCTGAAAAGACAGCATGGCCCCCCGGCGGGCCAGCGCCAGCGCCTCCAGCTTTGGCAAGGCGGCCTCCCTTGCCAGCCGCAGCCCCTCATCGTAATCGTGACGAGCCTTCGCTACCTCACCGAGCAGCTGATTGAACCAGCCGCGGCAAATCGTCAGCTCCGCCACGGCGGCGTCATCGCCCCGCTCGCGCGCAATGATCAGCATCCGCTCCGCATTGGCGATGGCGGTACGGGACTCCTGCATGTCATCGGCCGATTGGGCCCAGCAAGCCAGACGACTGATCCGCATCTGCTGCGACGGCGGATAGGCGTTGCCATCCCGCTGCAAACGGGCAAGGCGCTCCCGCAGCAACTCGATCGGCTGGTAGACCCGCTCCATCCCTCCCAGTTCATTTTCCAACTGCTCGGGGGACAAGGGTTTGGCTGCCAACCCGAACACCGCCAGCAACAGCAGCAAGGCAAGTCGGCTCATACATACTCCGGATCAATGGGAAAGATCATCGGGCAAGCCGATGCCGGAAAATCACCATCTTTTCCCCTGTAACAATGGTTGTAAAGGCTATCACCCGGACAGAGAGCCCGAATGGCAGGCTAGTCACATTTTACTGCAATATCATAGCATTAGGATGAAAGCGGGGACGCACAGCGAAAAAGAGGCGCGGGATAACCACTCAAGAGGGGTTGCCCTCTCCGGTCACTAGTGATGCTGCCAGCGCCGAAGCAGCCGACCGCGCAGGCCGCAATCGAGCAGCCAGCTGTTGTCAAAGACCAGCAACAGCGCCTGCTTGGCGTGGCGGGACATGGCCACCGCATGAAAACGGGTCTGGCGCTGGCGATAGCGGTTCATCTGATCGAGCAGTGGATGGGGCAAGCTCTGGGCGATAAAGTCGGAGATGACCAGCACATCCGCCTTGGCAAAAGCGGGATCATCGAGCTTGGCCAGCGCTTTTTCCAGGCAGGGCACCAGATCGGTACCGCCGTGAAAACTCATGGAGAGAAAGCGCTCCGCCTTGTCCAGCCCGGTATCTGCGGTGATCTCGAGGGTCGCCACCTCGGTGGAGAAGAGCATCAGGTAGCAGCCGCGCTTCTCATCCATCGCCACCTTGAGCAGCGCCAGAAACAGCGCCTTGGCACACTCCTCGGGATAACCGCCCATGGAGCCCGAAGTATCGACGCAGACGATAAAGGGGCCTCGCTGCTGCAACTGCTGCCCCCCCTGCTCCGGAGTGCGCAGCATGATGCGCTGGCGCGGCAAGGTGCCACGTGACTGGTAGCTGAGCAGACGCCGCTCCAGATAGCGGCGATAGAACTCCAGCTCCAGCTCCGGCAGCCCCAGCATCACCGCCTCGCTTGGCAGCAGCCGCATCAGATCGCTCGCCTGATGAATGCCCACCAGATCATCCGGCACATCGTCGCTGGGAGCGGGCTCCAGCTCCAGCACCTGAACCGGCGGCACAGGTTGCTCCTGCGCCCGCCGATCCCGTTCGCTGCGCCCGAGCAGACCGGCAATTTCCGCCAGCAAAGGCTCGCGCTGCAACATGCGGGCGTACTGCTTGACCAGCACCAGACTGCGCTTGTGCCAGTGTCCCTGCGCCAGATCCCAAAGACCACCAGCGGAGATCTGGTTGGGATCGAGGGCATCGGCCAGGGTGCGGCTCGCCAGCAGCTGATCTTCAATCTCCTGACGCTGCTTCTCCCGCTCCGCCTCGGCGATCTGCTGCTGCAGTTGCAGCAGGCTCCCCACCAAACTGGCGCGCCACTTGTCGATAAAGAGCTGGCGCAGCCCCTCGGTGGGGTGGGCCGTCAGCTGGCGCACCAAGGATCGGGCCTCCCCAGCGAAGGGGCTGTACTGCTCCAGCGACTCCAGCAAGCCGGGCAGGCGACCAATCAGCTCGGTCATCGGCAGTTGCCGATGCGCCTGATAGAGCAGGTACTCCTGCTCCAGCGCCACCGGCACCGGCTTGTGACGGATCTCCTCGCCAAGCTGCTCGCCCCAGCTCTGCAGGCGCTTTTTCAGCAACTTGCCCTGTAGCGGGGAGCGTTTGATAAATTCGGAAATCTTGGGCGATGCAGCCAGCAACGCCACCACCTCTCCCGCCAGCTCACCCTCTCCCATGAGAAGGCCCAGATCCAGCATGCCGATCTCAAGCATGAGCGCTCCTTACTCGTCCAGCCTTGGCAACCGCTCGCGCCACTGCACCAACTCGCTGCGCAGCAGTTCGAGATCCCGGTTCAGCACGAAGAAGCTGTCTTCCACCTGCTGCAACCAGCGTGAGTCGATAAAGAGGTGTTGTTGATGACGCTCGAACAGGCTGCGCTGCTGCTTGAGCATCTGCATCACCTTGCCGACCTGAACCAGCAGCTCGTCGAGCGACTGCAACCAGGGCGCCAGCACCACCTCGGGGATGGCGTTGCGCTCCATCAATACCAACGGGATCTGCTGGCGCTGGATATCGAGCACCTGCAGCCGTAGCTCATCGTCCAGCACCAGCTCGTAATGCCCCTCTTTCGGGTTGCCAAACTCATAACCCACCAGTGCCTCACCGGTGGGGCGCCAGTGGGAGAGCAGGGTGCGATCGAACACCAGAGTGCGGGTGAGACGCTCGGGATCGCTGCCATCCAGCGGCGCCGGAGTGATCAGATGGAAGTGCACCTGTTTGCCAAAGGGTCTGGCATTGGCAAGCGGGATCTCGATACCCCGGGCCCGTCGGCCAAACCACTGCTTGCGTTGCCGAGCCTTTGTGCACAGGCGCTGGGCCACGCTCTGTCTGAGCTGTTTGAACTGATCCCGAAGGGCGAGTAGCTGGCGGGTCATCGCCAGTTGCTGATAGCCGTAGAGACGGGAGAATTCGGTCATCATCTCCAGCAGGGCGGTGCGGGACTCCTCGTCATGCCAGAGACAATCCTTGAACAGCAGCAGATCTACCGGTGCGACCTCATCGCGGCCATTGAAGAAGGCGCTCGCCTTGATAAGCCGTACCGCCTTCTTCCAGCGGCGATCCGACACATAGCAGCGATGGGCCAGCTGGCTGTCGAGCTGCTGGCGCAGCTGATAGATGAGCTCGAAACAGGCATCCGGCAGGCGCACCTGTTCAATCTGGCTCTGCCACAGCTCGTACTCATCCCCGCGGATCTGCAGGGATTCCGGCAAGTTCTGGTGGGCGTGACCATCGCTGGCCAGCATGGATTGAAAGTTGGCTTTCTCCTGCACCCGGTCCATCCAGATCCGCACCAGCATCCGGTCGTAGAGCGCTTCCAGCCCGCTGTCTGGCGCCGGCAGCTCGTTGGAGGCAGTCACCAGCAAGCGCATCGGGATGGGGTGCTGGCTGTCGCCATTACGAAACTGCCGCTCGTTGATGGCGGTGAGCAGGGTGTTGAGGATGGCAGGGCCCGCCTTCCAGATCTCGTCGAGGAACACCACTTCGGCCTCAGGCAGATAACCTGTGGTGAGACGCAGATATTTGCCATCCTCTTTCAGCGCCTGAATGGAGAGGGGGCCAAACACCTCCTCCGGCGTACTGAAACGGGTCATCAGGTATTCAAAGTGGCGGGCGTCGTGAAAGGCCAGCTTGAGGCGGCGGGCGATCAGGCTCTTGGCAATACCGGGTGGCCCCAGCAAGAAGACACTATCACCGCTGAGGGCAGCAAGCAAACCGAGGCGCAAGGCATCCTGCCGTTCGTAGAGTCCCTCACCGAGGGCGGCCAGCAGCCGGGGCAAGCGCTCCTGGATGGGAATAAGACGCGCAGGATTCTGGGCTTGAGCTAAAGACGACATAGAGAGTGTTCCGAAGCTGGGATGATGTTAGCCCCAAGGCGCGATATCCATTTGCTCGACCTTGGGTTTTGTCTTGTTATGATGTTTATTCTGGTATCTCTTGCCGCACAATACCCGCCTCTGGCAGGAAAAAACGCAAAGGCAGTGCGATACCATATCGGCAGCGTGCTGCGCCCATGCATAGCCCGTGTCGTGATGGCACCATGCCCGCATGCGCCAGATGATGCGTTGCAAAGGGTGCAGCAAAAGCGGTTCGAGTGTACCCTGCGCAACACAATTTTCCCCAATGCAGATCAAGAGTGAGTCGCCTCAAATGCAAGATCCCGTTCGTCAGAGCATGTTGGCCCGCATGGGCATTCAAAGCTGGCAACTGCGTCGCCCGGCATTACTGAGTGCAGATCTCGCGCCCGAGCTTGCGCAAGATGCCGTGCAGCCCGACCAGACAGCACCGGCCACCAGAGCTCCGCTGCCCAGCGGCAAACTCTGGTTGCTGGCGCCTCAGCTGCCTGCCACTACGCTGCTGGCTGATATCTGCCAGCTGCTCGGCATGACCCCCGACGAGGTCTCACTGCTCAGCGAGCTACCGCCTGCCGACCTGCAAACGGCGGGCGCCTCCCCCCTACTCTGGCTGACGGAGGCCAACCCCGAGCGGCCTGATGCGCTGATCTGCCCGCTCGCCCCCAGCGCCGCGCAAAAGCGTGCCCTGTGGCAACAGCTGCGCCAACACCTTGCGGCCAGCGTGGCGTGATCCTGCATCATGCCGCCAAGTCCCACTGTGATGCTGCTCTTTTTACCTGATTTTACATACGCCGCGTCTGCCAACCTTTATGCCCACAATGCTGCCATCCGGAGCCCCCATGCCTGAGTTTCGCCCCCTGCTCGAAGCCGATTTCGACCTTGTCTACCCCATCGAGCAAGCCGCTCACAAGGAGCCGTGGAGTGAGGCCAACCTGCTCTCCTGCTTCGGCCCTCGCTATCTCAACGGCTTGATGCTGGTCGATGGTCGCCCGGCGGGCTTCTATATCTCGGATCTGGTGGCCGGCGACAGCTCGCTGATGAACATCTGCGTGCATCCGGCGTTTCAGGGCAAGGGGTTGGGACGAGCGCTGTTGCAGGCCTATCTGGCGCGCAGCAAGCAAGCCGGGGCAGAGGCCTGGTTTCTCGAGGTGCGGGCGGGCAATAAAACCGCTATCTCCCTCTATGAGAGCGCCGGTTTTGCCGAGTATTGCCGCCGCGCCGACTACTACGGCACCGGTAACGACAGGGAAGATGCGGTGTTGATGTCGCGACTGTTCGATTTCGGCTGATCCAGCCTGTTCGTCGCACCCATGCCTTTTGTCCCCCTCAATCGAGGGGGGCATTGTCCAGCGCGGGATCCTGCAAGGTCAGGGTGGTATGCACCACCGCCTCGAATCCGGCCCCGGAGAGCGGCATATAGAAGCCACGCTGCCAGGTTTTCCCCGGCATCCAGATCTGGTCGATATCCACCACTATCTTGATGGGTCTGAGGGGCCGGCCCGGCTGCTGGATATAGATGCCGGGCGGCGTGGCAACCTTGGGAAAGCGGCGCAGGATCTGCTCGCTGCCATCCCCCTTGCCCGGGTTGATCCGCACCTTCACCAGCCGGGCGAGCGGGCCAGCCATCTCCTTGCTCTGCCAGAATTTCTTCTCCAGATCGCCGCAGCGGCGGCACTTGGGGGTCTCCAGCACATAGAGCAAGGGATAGCCCAACGCCAGTGCCTGTTGCTGCGCCTGCTGATACCCCTCGGCCCCCTGATACCAGGGATTGGCGGGCCCCTGCGATCCCGAACTCCAAAAAAACCAGGCAGCTCCGCCCCCCACCACCATCAGCCCGACCGCGGCCAACGCCCCTTTCACCCACAGATTCATATCGTTAACCCTCTCTCTGCCTCCTAGCAGTATCGGCCAGTCTGCGCAAAGGGAGAGCTATTTGCGCTCTTTGTGATCCAAGACAAACAGCGAACACTTGTAAGCTGTAATGTTGGAGTTTAAACTCTAGCCCGATTTTTAGTGCCCTCGCGGGCGTACAACTGTAATTAAAGGATGTTTAACTGATGCCGAAGCTTCATCTGGTTCGACTGATGCGTGAACGTATTGCCCAGCTTGGCAACAAGGCTGCCCTGCGGGTTCAGCAAGATGGCCAGTGGCGCGCCATCGGCTGGCGTACTCTGGGCCAGGCCATGGACTACTGCGCACAGGCGCTGATCCGCGCCGGCCACCAGCCCACCGAGATGGTCGGCATCTATGCCCGCAACATGCCGGAGTGGACCCAGGCCGATCTCGGCATCTTGGCCGCCCGCGGTGTCAGCGTCCCTATCTACCCCACCAGTACGCTCGATCAGCTGCGCTACATCGTCAAAGATGCCGGCATCAAGGTGCTGTTCGTTGGCGAACAACCCCAGTTCGATCAGGCGCTGCAACTGATTGAAAGCGGCGAGATCCGCCAGCTCATCGCCCTCGATGGCAACGTCAATCTGCGCGGCTGCGAGCAGGCGAGCCACTTCCAGACATTTCTGGTCTCCGGCAACCATCAGCCCAGCGAGCAGGAACTGCGAGTACGGGAAACCCAGTACCGGATGGATGATCTGCTGACCCTGATCTACACCTCCGGCACCACCGGCGAACCCAAAGGGGTCATGCTCGACTTCAGCAACATCGCCGCCTGCTTCGAGATGCACAACAGCCGTCTGGATCTGAACGAGCAGGATGTGTCGCTCTGCATGCTGCCGCTCAGCCACGTGTTCGAGCGCGCTTGGAGCTACTACGTGCTCTACTGCGGCGCCGAGAACGTCTATATCCGCGATCCGCAGAAGGTGATGGATGTGATTGGCGAGGTGCAGCCGACCGTGATGTGCGCCGTGCCACGCCTCTACGAGAAGGCCTACGCCATGATCCAGGCCAAAGTCGCTCAGGCGCCGGCCCTGCGTCAGGCCCTGTTTGGCTGGGCCACTCGCGTCGGCAAGCAGATGGTCGCCACCCGTCAGGCTGGCAAGTCCGCCTCCCCGCTGCTCTACGGCCAGCTCTGGCTCGCCGAGCGGCTGGTGTTTCGCAAGCTGCGCGCCCGCTTCGGCGGCAGCACCCGCTTCCTGCCGGTGGCGGGCGCCCGTCTGGCCGACGATGTGAACCTCTTCTTCCAGGCCATGGGACTCAACCTCAAGTACGGCTACGGCATGACCGAAACCACGGCCACCGTCTGCTGCTACGAAGATCAGCAGTTCAAGCTCGGCTCCATCGGCACGGCACTGAACGGTATCGAAGTGAAGCTGGGTGAGAACAACGAGCTGCTGGTGCGCTCCCCCACCGTGATGCGCGGCTACTACAACAAGCCGGACGCGACCGCCGAGGTGATGACCGAGGATGGCTTCCTGCGTACCGGCGATGCCGGTGAGCTCGACAGCCAGGGCAATATCTACTTCACCGAGCGTCTCAAGGAGCTGATGAAGACCTCCAACGGCAAGTACGTGGCACCGCAACTGGTGGAAGGGACCATCGGCAAGGATCGCTTTATCGAGCAGATCGCCATCGTCGCCGATGCCCGCCACTTCGTCTCGGCGTTGATCGTCCCCTGCTTCGAGTCGCTGGAGGAGTACGCCCGTTCCATCAACCTGCAGTACCAGTGCAAGACCGAGCTGCTGCGCCACTCCCGGGTAATGGAGTTCTTCGAAGCACGCATCGCCGACTTGCAAAAAGAGCTGGCCAAGTTCGAGCAGGTAAAGAAGTTCACCCTGCTGCCGAGCGCCTTCTCCATGGAGCTGGGTGAACTCACCCCCACCATGAAGCTGCGCCGCAAGATCATCGAAGCCAAGTACCAGAGTGAAATCGAGGCCATGTATAACCACGTCTGATATCGCTCAGGTTCAGAGAAATAAAAAAGCCGCTCACTCGAGCGGCTTTTTGTTGGCACTTTGGTTGATACGAACCCGCCTTCAGGCCGTGGTGGTACTGGTCCCGAAGTAGTCGGCCAAGAAGTCATCGAACGACAGGCTGTCGCTGCGCTCGCGTTCACGCTGCTTGGCCAGCGAATCCTTCGCCTCACCGGCAAAGTAGGCCTCATCCCAGTACTGCAGTTCGCCTGCCAGCAGCTCCTCGCGATAGCGGGTCGCCAGCTTGTCGCCGTAGCAGCCGTTGTCCTTGCCGCTCTCCAGCAGCTCCTTGAGCATACGGGCGGAGTAGGTGAGCTCGGGGTTGAGCAGCTTCTCGCGGTGCATCGCCAGCGTCTCGCGATAGCGGTTGCGGCCGCAGCAGCGATCCAGCAGATCGGCCACCTGAGCCAGCTCGTCGAACAGTTTGAGGCCGTACTCTTTGAGGCCAATGGCATTGCCCTGCTCATCTTCCAGCGTCAGGCCGGGACGACGCCCTTCCAGCACCACCTTGTTCTGGTTGCGGCGGTTGCGGGCAATCTCCTCGTCACTCAGCACCGGAGAGGGGCGCAGCAGGCACCAGACCAGGAACAGGTCGAAGAAGCGGATCTGGTCTGCGTCGATGCCGAGCGGGGTGAAGGGGTTGACGTCTACGGTGCGCAGCTCGATGTATTCGATGCCGCGCTGATCCAGCGCATCCGAGGGCTTCTCGCCGCTGCGCGGGGTGCGCTTGGGGCGGATTGGGGCGTAGAGCTCATTCTCCAGCTGCAACACGTTGTCGTTGAGCTGGCGATACTCCCCATCCACCTTGACCCCGATCTTGGCAAAGTCGGGATTGTGGGTGTTGATGGCGCGGCGCAGGCTGCTGACATAGGCCGGCAGATTGTCATGGCTGATCTTGAGCCCAGCCTGGGCGCTGTTGGTATAGCCGAGATCGGAGAGACGCAGCGCGGTGGCGTAAGGCAGATAGAGGGTGCCCTTGCCGGTCTTCTCGAACGGCAGGTTGCTCTTGCGCCCTTTGAGGAAGGATTCGCAGATGGCCGGGGAGGCGCCGAACAGATAGGGCACCAGCCAGCCGAAGCGGTAGACGTTGCGAATAAGCCCCATGTACTTGTCGGAGATAAAGCGCTGGCTGCAGCACCCTTCGCACACCAGATCCTGCCACTCGCTCCAGAAGCTGTCTGGCATGGAGAAGTTGAAGTGCACCCCGGCGATCACCTGCATCAGGCTGCCGTAGCGGTTCTTCAAGCCTTGACGGTAGAGAGTCTTCATCTTGCCGATATTGGAGCTGCCGTACTGGGCCAGTCGGATGCTCTCCTCACCGCCAACGAAGCAGGGCATGGAGAGCGGCCAGATCCGCTCGTCACCCAGATGCTGAATCACATGGTGATGGATGTCGCCGAGCTGCTCCATCAGGCTGTCGAGGGAGTCGGTAGCCGGGGTGATGAACTCCAGCAGACTCTCCGAGTAGTCGGTGGTGATATTGGGATGGGTCAGGGCCGAGCCCAGCGCCCGGGGATGGTCACTCTGGGCGAGTCGGCCATCCGGCGTGATGCGCAGGCATTCACGTTCGATCCCGCGCCGGATCCCCTTGAGCGCGGTGAGGCGCTCCGGTGATCCCAACGCATTCAGCAACTCGGTGAGCGACAAGCTTGTTGTAGTCATATTCACGGCTCATGTGAGGCCGCCCCATCCGGGGCGGCTCTTGATTTTTATAAAGCGTCAGTTACGGCAACTGCAGCGGATAGATGGGAAGATGAAGCTCCTGCAGGGGTTTTTCAAGCTTTTGCTTGTCTCCCACCACCACGATCACCATGTCGGCCGGATTGAGCCAGCGGGCAGCACTCGCCTTGAGCGCCTCGGGCGACACCGTCTTGATCAGGTTGTTCTGGGCCTGCACATAGTCCGGCTTCAGGTCATACATCACCATCTGCAGCAGGAAGCCCGCCTTCTGGCCCAAGGTCTCGTAAGAGAGGGCATCCTGCTGGGAGACAGCGCTGCGCATATAGGCCAGCTCGACCGGGGTCGGGCCGCTCTTGCGGTAGTTGTCCATCTCCTTGAGGAACTGGCGGATGGCATCGACGGTCGCATCGGCCCGCACATTGGCGCCGGTGGCGAAGGTGCCCACCTCGCGGTTGGCGGAGAAACCCGAGCTGGCGCCGTAGGTGTAGCCCTTCTCTTCCCGCAGGTTGAGGTTGATGCGGCTGTTGAAGTTGCCACCCAGGTTGAAGTTCATCAGCCCGGCGGTGAAGTAGTCACCCGTGGTATCGAACGGCATGGCGCGACGACCGATACGGATCACCGACTGGGGCGCCCCCGGCTTGTCGACCAGATAGATGCCCGGCTTGGCCTGCTCACCCTTGAGCTTGAGATCCCCCAGAGTCGGCGTGGCCCCCTTCCACTCGGTCAGGAAGCCAAGTTGCTCCTCGATCTGCTTCTGGTCCACATCACCGACCACCACCACTTTGGCGTTGGTGGGGTTGTAGTAGGCCTGATAGAAGTGCTTCACGTCCGCCAGGGTCAGCTTGGCCACATCGGCAGGTACTCCGTCGGTAGGTTGACCGAGGCGATTCTGCTTGCCGTAGACCAGCTCGCGGAACGCCTGCCCGGCCAGCCACTCGGGCTGCTGTTGAGCCTGCTGCATACCTTGCAGCAGCTGCGCCTTGACCCGCTCGAAGTCCGCCTCCCGCATACCGGGGCGCTCGAACACTTCCCGTGCCAGCGCCAGCGTCTGGGGCAACTTGTCCACCAGCGAGCTGATGGTCACGAGGTTGTTGTACTGGGCACTGGAAACATCGATGGAAGATCCCAGCTTTTGCAGCTCGTCGCTGAGCTGAGCCTCGGTCAGGCGCACCGAGCCCTGTCCCAGCATGGCGGCGGTCAGATTGGCCAGCCCCAGTTGCCCTTTATCTTCGGCACGAATGCCGCCCGGCAGGGCGATCATGATGGAGACGGCCGGGATCTCGTCACTCTTGGTGCCGATGATCTCGATGTTCTTGTCGAGCTTGCCGTGCCAGATGGCGGGCACCTTGACGCTCACCGCCTCGCCCGTCTTGGGCTGCACGCTGCGATCGAAACTGTCTTTAACCGGTCGTTCGGCCAGCGCTTCGTCATGCTTGCTGTAATCGGGCAGCTCGCGCTTGGCGGGGGTAAAGTTCGGGGTGGCAACCTGCCACTCGGTCTTGCCCTTGGGCACCACGCTCAACACCACCGCCGGCTTGCCGGCGATGAACTGGTCGTAGGCGGCCTTCACCTGCTCCGGTGTCACCTTGCCGATGGCGTCGAGGGTCTTGAACACATAGTTGGGATCCTGGGTAAACACCTGACCCATTGCGAGCTGGCTCACCTTGCCGGAGACGCTATCCAGACCCCAGATGGCGGAGGCGCGGTACTTGGCGATCGCCTTCTCCAGATCTTCCGGCTTGAGGCCGCGCTGGGCGAACTCGCCGATCACCTTGTCCACCTCCCCCTTGAGGGTCTTGAGGCTGCCATCCTGCGACGGATTGGGATAGGCGTAGACGGTCAGAGTACAGGCCAGCTCTTCGCAGTAGTGGGACGCCCCCACATCGATCGCCTTGCCGGTTTTCACCAGCGACTGGTAGAGCATGGAGCTGGCGGAACCGCCCAGCACGTCGGCAAACATGTCGAGCGCAGGCTCCTGCGAATCGCCCAGGGAGACGGTGGGGTAGCTGATATAGAGCAGCGGCAGGTGTACCTTGTCCTGCAGCGTCACGTAACGGGTCTCGGGCAGGGTCACCGGCTTTGGCGTCGGCTCGGCCACGTCCGGGCCGCGCAGGATGGAGCCGAAGTACTTCTCGATCCACTCGAGGGCCTGCTTGCTGTCAAAGTCGCCGCCCAGAGTCAGGGTGGCGTTGTTGGGGCCATACCAGCGCAGAAAGAACTGCTTGAGGTCGTTCACATCGACCCGGTCGAGATCTTCCACGTAGCCGATGGGCTGCCAGGAGTAGGGGTGAGTACGCGGATAGAGCGCCTCCCCAACCTTCTCGCTCACCAGCCCGTATGGCTGGTTATCGACCCGCTGGGCCCGCTCGTTCTTGACGGTGGCGCGCTGGATCTCGAACTTCTTCTGGCTCACCGCATCGAGCAGGAAGCCCATCCGATCCGCCTCCAGCCAGAGCACTTTTTCCAGCTGGTTGGCAGGCACGGTCTCGTAGTAGTTGGTGCGGTCCTTGTTGGTGGTGCCGTTCATGTCGCCACCGGCCTCGTTGATGATCCGCATATGCTCCTGATCACCGACGTGTTTCGAGCCCTGGAACATCATGTGCTCGAAAAAATGGGCGAAACCGGACTTGCCGACCGTCTCGCGGGATGAACCGACGTGATAGGTCACATCGAGGTGCACCAGCGGATCGGAGCGATCGGGGGCCAGGATCACGGTCAGGCCGTTGTCCAGCTTGTACATCTGGTAGGGGATGGCGAGCTTGCCCTCCTCCTTGCCCTGTTCGGCGATCAGGGTCGGTGCCGCCAGCACCGGCAGGGTGAAGCCCAGCAGAATCGTTAAAGGTATGACTTTGTTCACGGTAACCTCGTGAGTGACAAATACAGGCTAGAAAATGTGACTGGCCAACAGAAAAACCAGGGCATAACGAAACAATTTGCCGAGCCCGATCAGGATGAGAGAGCGCCAGAAGGAGAGGCGCAGCCAACCGGCCAACAGACAGAGACCATCACCGACCACCGGCGTCCAGGCAAGCAGCAGACACCAGTGACCATGTTGTTTGAGCCAGCCTAAGGCTTTTTGTTCCCCACGGCCTTGAAAATCTTCCGGTTTCTTCTTGAAGGTGGCGAGCCAGCCGAGCCACCATGTGGTCATGGAGCCGAGGGTATTGCCCAGCGTCGCCCACAGCAGCAGGCTGGTCATGCTCCACTCGCCCTTGGTCGCCATGGCCCCCAGCAGCACTTCGGAGCTACCGGGCAGCAGGGTAGCGGAGGTGAATGCGCTTAAAAAGAGCCACCCCAGCCCCATCTCCATTAACTCATTCATGATGCGCGTCCCCACCACCCAGGCAAGGACACAAGGCGCTCAGAAACAGCCAGCCAAGACCCATCTCCATCATCTCGCTCATCCGGGATAGCCGTCGGCCGCAGGCATCCGCAGCAACAGTTTGCCGCGCACATGTCCCCCTTCGATGGCCTGATGGGCGAGCGCCCCCTCGGCCAAGGGGAATTCACCGGCGAGGGTAACCTTCACCTCCCCCTGACGCAGCAGCATCAACATCTGGCTCAGCTGCTGCTGGTCGGGATGCACCAGCATGCCGACCACCTCGATCCCCGCCGCAGCCCCAGCCTCCTTGATCAACTGGGCGGTGATGGTAGGCACAGTCACCAGACGGCCACCCGGCTTGACGCAGGCGAGCGCCGCCTTGCCACTCTCGCCGCCCACCAGATCCAGCACCAGATCGACCAGACCGTCGGCCACCACCAGGGCGGCCCAGTCTGCATCGTGGTAATCCACCATCTTGCTGGCCCCCAGCGCGTGCAGGAAGCCATGGTTGTCGGGGCTGGCGGTAGCCACCACCTCGGCGCCATAAGCGCTGGCAAACTGCACTGCCAGATGGCCAACGCCACCGGCACCGGCGAGGATCAATACCCGCTGACCGCTCTGAAGGGCGCCGTGCTCAAACAGCCCCTGCCAGGCGGTGAGACCGGCCAGCGGCAACGCCGCCCCCTGCTGCAGGCTCACCCCGTCGAGCTTGACCAGCTCGCTCTCGCTTGCCACCACAGACTCCCCGTAGCCACCTGCGATGAGGGGAAAACCGACCATGCCGCACACACGATCCCCCTCGACCAGCGAGGTCACGCCGGGGCCTACCTTCTCCACCACGCCGGAGATGTCATAACCCGGCGTCCAGGGCAGCTTGTCCTTGTTCTGGGCCGCAGCCCAGCCAAGGCCGGCACGGGTTTTGGCATCGATGGGGTTAACCCCCGCAAAGCAGATGCGCACCCGCACTTCGCCATCGGCTGGCACCTTATCGAGGGAAGGGTTGAGCTTGAGTACCGAGGGGTCACCGAATGCGGTAATCTGTAGTTGCGTCATTGCACAATCCATCCTGTTGATTGATCAAGGGTCAACAGAATAACAGCGAGGACACCATGGCTCGAATGTTTCTTATTCCTCTGTTGCTGGCACTGGGGTGGTGGGCGTTTCTGCTCTACTTCCGCATCCCGCTCAAACAGGGGGCCAAGGGGTTTTACTGGATCATCGGCATCGGTGGCGGACTGGCCGCCTTCCTCAGCTTGATGATGGTGCTGACTCACTGAGTGCCATCGCCACTCGATAACGAAAAAGGCCACCGCGTTCCGGTGGCCTTTTCATTATCCGGGTTGCTGCTCCAGCGCCGGATTGAGGTAGTAGTGGCGATTGCTCCCCTGCCCCAGCACCCCCTGCGACAGCAGGTGGTGGAACACCCGATCCACCTCCTCCAGCGAGAGTGACAAAGCCTGCGCCACCGAGCGCTTGCTGCACTTTAGCTCACCGCTCACCAGCGCACCGCGCACCTGTGCCAGCACTTCGGGGGCGGGCTCGGGGAGCATGATGGGCTCGGGCTGGGCAGCCATCGCCAGCGCTGCCTGCGCATCAAGGCGGGCTTGCTCCTGCTGCCAGCGCCACATCCGGCGAAAGCGGTTCTCCTCGCCGATTAGGCTGACAAAGAAGGCGCCGAACACGTCGAGCAGCACCGAGAGGAAGCAGACCAGCAGGAACTGCACCTGACTGATGCTCATCCCCACCCCGTCCGCCAGACTGCTCATCAGCCCCAGCATGGAGGATTGTTCGTTGACCGGCTTGGCATCGCGCTGCTGGCGCAGCTCATCCTGCTGCAAGCGCAGCTTGGTGTTGGCGTGCTGCAACGAGGAGACACCGCTGGAGATGCGCTCCAACTCGATATATTTGCGGGCCGCCTCCTCGTTGAGCTGGATCTGCCGCTCGATGCTGGCGATCTGCTCATCGAAGCGGGCAAGCTCCCGCTCGTGGCGCGCCTGCTGGCTCAGTACCGTATTGGTGGCGCTGTTGATGCCGCCGATACTGCCGCCGATGGAGATGGCCGCCAGCACGCTGTAGAACAGCAGCGACCAGAAAGCGCCGCCCAGATCCCGCCGCGCCTTGCGCTCACCGTATTCATACCAGACGTAAAATTTGCCCAGCTCGAAGATGATGGCCAGCCCGCCAAACAGCCACTTCATCAGCGGGTTGTCATCGATGGAGAGGAACAGCAGCAGGGAGAAGATGATAGAGGCCAGAATGGCCAGTCCGGTGAAACTGTATACCGTCGTCAGAGCAAACCACCCCTTGGGGTAGCGCAGTGCGGAGGAGTCCTGTGTGGTCATGATGAAGGGGTGTGCTGTGCAGGAAAAGTTGGCTGCCGATTATAGTCGCCAGACTCGCACAGAGAAGGGCCAATGACTGAATTCCTTCAGATTGATAACCAGCTGCCCAGAGTGCGACCAAAACGGACAAATCGGCAGCAGAAACGCGATACAATCCCTCCCTGACTTGATCATGTGGTGAGATGGGGAACAGTTCCGCCCGGGTTCAGCTCAGGTCTGTACACTCATCCACCGTTGCAATTATCCGAGGCCATCATGAACAGTAAGACCACTCTGCTACTCTCCCTTCTTCTGGTTACCGGCAGCGCCGCTGCGACACAGCAATATCAAGAGAGCAGTGGCTCCGAATTCTCCGTCGATGAGCTTAAATTCAATCTGGACTGGGATGACAAGCAGTTCGGATGGACCCAGAACGACTGCCTCGACTTGGGAGTCGGCGAAACCGCCCCTGCCGACTGCAAGGCGGTAAGGTTCAATCTGGAAGATGAAGAGAACCGCAACCAGCCACCCAGCACCAACCAGCTCTCCGCCCCTCAGGGTAATAACCAGTAATGTCATGGAGTATTGCAATATGAGCGCACCGACCAGAACCATGCTGAACAAAAATGCCCTGCTGCTCTCCCTGCTGATGGCGCACGGCATCGCGGTTGCAGCACCGCCAAGCAAAAATAGCGATGGCATCAAGATCTCCGGCGATGACCTCAAGATCAATCTCGACTGGGATGATAAAGAGTACGACTGGTGGCAAGACAACTGCCTGGATCTTGGCATTGGCGACAGCCGGATCAAGCTCAACTGCGACAAGATGGATGGCAAGTACCGGGATCACTACAACCGCAGCATCCACAGCGGCAATAACCCGGGACAGGGTCACGACAAACACCATGACAAGCACAAGGGCAACGGCAAGAAAAACTGACCCCCCCTTTTGCTTATGCAGCAGGGGCCGGGAGCCCCTGTGCTGATTGTCTTACCAATAATTCTCCGCACTGATATTGCCCGGCGCCCGCCGCAGGTTCTTGGCCAACCCCAGTGCCAGAAAAGTCTGCTGGGTCTCTTTCACCATCTCCGGATTGCCACAGATCAGCACCTGACTCCGCTCGGGTGAGAACTCCAACCCCACCCGCGCCTGCAGCTGACCATTGGCAATCGCCGCCGGGATCCGCCCTGCCATTGCATCGGGCCAGGGCTCGCGGCTGACAAAGGGGACATAGCGGAAACGCTCGCCATATTGCTCGGCAAAGCTGGCGATCAAATCCTGATAGCTCAGCTCTTCGCCTTTGCGCACCCCGTGCACCAGCACCAGATTCTCGAAACGGTTGAAGGCTTCCCCATCTGCCAGCATGGAAAGAAACGGGCCGATGGCAGTGCCGGTAGAAAGCAGCCAGAGATCGCGCCCGGCGGGCACCTCATCCAGCGTAAGAAAGCCGGTGGCCTGGGATTGCACCAGCAGGGTATCACCTGCTTGCAGCGAGCCGAGCGAGGGAGTCAGCTCACCGCTCGGGATCTCGACCAGATAGAACTCGTGGTATAGCGCAGAGGGAGGATTGACGAAGGAGTAGGCGCGCTGAATGCGGCGATCGCCCTGCTCAAGGGCCAGCTTGGTGAATTGACCTGCCTTGTAGGGGGCCAGCTCGGCCGCTACCCGCAGGGAGAACAGAGTGGGTGTCCATTCGATGCGTTCGATGACGCGGCCTTCTACCCAAGCCATAGGGATCTCCTCCTGTGGAACAGACCTTCACTCTACCCCCGGGCCGGAAAATAAAAAACCCGCGCAAAAGCGCGGGTTTTTTTCTGCAAAAGCGAATCGCTATTACAGGGCAACAACCTGGATCTGTATGGTTGCTTTAACGTCAGCGTGCAGCTGAACAGCAACTTCGTAGTCACCGGTGTTACGCAGAACGTTGCCCATGCGGACTTCGCTCTTGGCAACGGCTACGCCGGCAGCAGTGATGGCTTCAGCCACGTCACGGGTACCGATGGAACCGAACAGCTTGCCTTCGTCGCCAGACTTGGAAGCGATAACCACGGTAGCCAGTTCGGCCAGCTTGGCAGCACGCTCTTCAGCAGCAGCTTTGTTGGCAGCCAGTTTGGCTTCCAGCTCAGCGCGACGAGCACCGAAAGCTTCGATGTTGGCCTTGGTGGCCATAACAGCTTTGCCTTGCGGGATCAGGAAGTTACGGGCATAACCAGCTTTAACAGAAACTTGGTCACCCAGACCGCCCAGTTTGGCGATTTTGTCGAGCAGGATAACTTGCATTACCTTTCCTCTATAAATTTCGTTGAGTTAGGCTTAAGTGCCGGACCGATTCTTACTTGTTGTGCAGATCGGTGTACGGCAGCAGAGCCAGGTAACGAGCACGCTTGATGGCGCGTGCCAGCTGACGCTGATACTTGGCGCGGGTACCGGTGATACGGCTCGGTACGATCTTGCCAGATTCAGTGATGTAGTTTTTCAGAGTAACGATATCTTTGTAGTCGATCTCGGTAACGTTCTCGGCGGTGAAGCGGCAGAACTTACGACGACGGAAATAACGTGCCATGGCCTTTATCCTCTAGTCAGTGATCCAGAATTACTCTTCGGAAGCAGCTTCAGTAGCTTCTTCGCGGCGCTCGTCGTCACGACGGGTGAAGCGCTCTTCTTTGGCCTTGGCCATCGGAGAAACTTCAGTCACGGCGTGCTTGGTGCGCATGATCATGTTGCGGATAACGGCATCGTTGAAGCGGAAGTTGGTTTCCAGCTCATCGATAACGGCTTGCTCTGCTTCTACGTTCATCAGAACGTAGTGGGCTTTGTGCAGTTTGTCGATCGGGTAAGCCAGCTGACGACGGCCCCAATCTTCCAGGCGATGAATGGTACCACCGGAGGTGGTGATGGCGCCGGTGTAACGCTCGATCATGCCGGGAACTTGCTCGCTCTGGTCCGGATGAACCATGAAGACGATTTCGTAATGACGCATTTTAGCTCCTTACGGATTAATTCAGCCTCCGCCCAGGTGCAGCCAGACCTCGGAGGCAAGGAACATAAAGGTGTTTAGTCGCTGCTTTTCTAGGGCGGCGTATTGTACAAAATCACATCCCTCACTGCAACTGACCGCCTTAAATGTTTTTCCCGATGGAAATCATCAGAAACAACAATTGATAATGATTATCACTTAGATCTATTCTCTCTCCATATCCTTATGGAGGGTGATGCCATGCAACCCGCACTGACGACTACGATTCCAGCCCGCAAATTCAAACTGACCCTGCTCGGGCCTGCCTTTATCGCCGCCATCGGCTATATCGACCCGGGCAACTTCGCCACCAATATTCAGGCGGGCTCTACCTTTGGCTACCAACTGCTCTGGGTGGTGGTATGGGCCAACCTGATGGCCATGCTGGTGCAGACCCTCTCGGCCAAACTTGGCATCGTCACCGGCAAAAATCTGGCGGAGCACATCCGCGACCGACTGCCAAAACCGGCGGTCTGGGCCTACTGGGTGCAGGCAGAGATCATCGCCATGGCCACCGATCTGGCCGAATTTATCGGCGCCGCAGTCGGCTTCAAGCTGCTGCTTGGCGTGACCTTGCTTGAAGGAGCCTGTATCACCGCCGTAGTGACCTGGGGGATCCTGATGCTGCAATCCCGTGGCCAGAAACCGCTGGAGTTCGTGGTCGGTGGCCTGCTGCTGTTTGTCGCGGCGGCCTACATCGTCGAGCTGGTCTTCTCCCGCCCCCATCTGCCCAGCCTGCTGGAGGGCGCCCTCTTCCCCGGTCTGCCCAACAGCGATGCCGTCTATCTGGCCGCAGGTGTGCTCGGTGCCACCGTGATGCCCCACGTTATCTATCTGCACTCGGCACTGACCCAGCACACGCAGGATCAGGGCTCGGTCAGCCAGCGGCTGCACACTACCCGGGTCGATGTGGCGATTGCCATGACTATCGCCGGCTTCGTCAATCTGGCGATGATGGCGATGGCAGCCGCCGCGTTTCACAGCTCGGGCCACCAGCAGGTGGCGGAGCTGGAATCCGCCTACCAGACCCTCACTCCACTGCTGGGTCAGGCTGCGGCTACCCTGTTTGGCCTCTCGCTGGTCGCCTCCGGCATCAGCTCTACCGTGGTGGGCACCCTGGCCGGGCAAGTGGTGATGCAGGGCTTTGTCCGCTTTACCATCCCGCTCTGGCTGCGTCGCGCCATCACCATGGCTCCCGCCTTCGTGGTGATCGCCATGGGGCTCAACACCACCGAAATTCTGGTGTTGAGTCAGGTGATCCTGAGCTTTGGCATCGCGCTGGCCCTGATCCCGCTGTTGATGCTGACCGGTGATCGGGCGCTGATGGGGCAACATCGCAACCACCCCGTCACCCAGGCGGTAGGACGCCTTATCGTTGCGCTGGTGATCGGCCTCAACGCCTATCTGCTGGTTGCCATGATCTAGCGAACCGTAAAACCGAGAAGAGGGGCTCATTAACACTGGTTAATGAGCCCTTTCGCACTTTGGCGTATGCTGCCGCCTTCTCTTCTCATTTATCGTTGCGGGAGCCTTGCCATGGAACATACCCGAGCCAGCTTCGTACTGGGCCATCATCAGGAGCAGGCCAGCGTGGTCTGCTGCCAGCGCGGTGACACCACGCTGCTGGTCACCGACCTCACCCCTTTTCATCCCCAGAGCCACCTCTGGCCCGATCAGCCGGGGGATGTGGGCAATGCTCGCTGGGAAGGGGGCGAAGCCGCCATTGGCCCTTGCCGGATGGGGGCCATCAGCCCGGATGGCGAGCTGTTTGTCGATACTGCGATTCCGGTCAAACGGGGCGCAGAGGGGTGGAGTTTCGTGGTGGTCCACCCGCTGACCGGAGACCACGCGGTAGCCGTTGGCAGCCAGGTCGAATTACAAGTAGATAGCGCTACCCGCCACGCCCTGAGTCTGGGCCATAGCGGCTGCCATCTGGCGGCACTAGCCCTCAACCGGGCTCTCATCCCCTACTGGCGCAAGGAGGTAAGCGAGCGTGATGCACTGGGCCAGCCCGACGTCGACCGCCTGGCTATTCAAAGCTCTCGGGTCGAGCCTTATGGTTCGCGGGAGCAGTACCGCATCGGCAAGAGTCTGCGCAAGAAAGGGGTCAACAGCGAAGCACTGCTGGCAGATCTCGCGCAGATTGAAGAGAAAGCCAACCAGCAACTGGCCGACTGGATCGCAGCCGGAAGCGAGATCCGCCGCAGCAGCGCTGGCGAGGCGATCATCGATTCCCGTTACTGGCACTGCATGCTGGAAGGCCAGGAGGTGACCATTCCCTGCGGCGGCACCCATGTTGCCTCGCTCGCCGAGTTGGGGGAGGTCAAGGTAGAGCTTACTCAAGTGGAAGAGGGCTTTGCCATGCTGACCCGGGTCACCCCGATCCACAGCTAACCCCGCCGCCTTCACAACACGCGCCACCGCCCCCATGTGGCGGCACTTGTTGAGCGCACTCTCTCGCAAGGGAACCCGGCTAGCGAGGGATCCCAGCACCCAGCTGGTCAGCGATCGCATCCATCAAGGCCCTCACCCGGCGCGGTTGACTTCGACTAGAGGGATAAACCAGTTGCAAGCGGGAAGGGGTGGTTGAAAAGGGGGCCAGCACTTCCTGCAATGCGCCTCTGGCCAGATCCTCCTGCACATCCCACCAGGATTTGAAACAGAGCCCCAACCCCTGCAGACACCAGCGGCGTACCAGCAGACCGTTGTTGGTTACCCGCTGGCCAGCCACCTGTACCCGATAGGGTGCTCCATTAACCTCGAATCCCCAATTGCGATCGGGGGCACCACCAAAACGCATCACCAGACAGTCGTGCCGCTGCAACTCGTCCGGATGACGGGGAATGCCCCGCCGCTGCAAGTAATCCGGGGAGGCGCACACCATCCTGCGGGTCTCTCCCAGCGAAATGGCACGCAGCGAACTGTCGGCAAGGGTGCCGTAACGCAGGGCGAAATCGATCCCCTGCCCCACCAGATCCACATACCCGTCTGCTAGGTTGAGATCGATAGTGACGCCGGGGTGCGCCGCCATGAATTCATCCAGCAAAGGGACCAACCGGGTACTTCCCAGATCCACTGGCGCACTAAGGCGAATGGGGCCCGCCATCTCCTGACTGCCGAACTGAATGCGACGTTGCAATTCGTCAGCATCAGCCAGCAAGCGGCGCCCCTCTTCCACCAGCAGACGTCCCTCCTCGGTAAGACTGATGGAGCGCGTTGTGCGGGTCAGCAGGGCGACCCCGTAGTAATGCTCCAGAGCGGCGAGGCGCTCGGAAACAGTGGCAGGGGAGAGCCCCAGCTCACGCCCGGCGGCGGAGAGCCCCCCTTTTTCAACGATAGTCAGAAAAAGTGCCAGGTTATCCAACATTATTGTTCGCCATTACCAAAATATGAATTCAACTTTAGTGTGATTATCAAGAATTACTGTCGAATATATCCTCTCTCTATCGCATGCCAACCCGTGATGGCCCTCATCCGGATCGGCTATCTACATTTTTTAGAGAGGAAGCAATGATGTCGTTTACTGAACAAACACTCTCCGTGGTAATCGGTGGTCATAGTGGCATTGGCGAGGCTGTCGTGGCAGCCCTGAGCAATCGTCCCGGCCGGGTGATCGCCGCCAGCCGCCGCGATGGCGTCGATGTGACCGACGCCGCCACACTGGAGGCCTTCTTTCAGCGCCATGGTCCACTGGATCATCTGGTGATCACTGCTGGCTCCCAGGCACCGGGGGGCAGTTTTTTGACCCTCGATCATACAGCTGCCAAGTCTGCCTTTGATACCAAATTCTGGGGCACCCTTGCCATCATCAAAGCAGCAGCTCCGTACCTCAAGCCGACTGGCAGCATCACCCTGACCTCCGGCTTTCTTGCCCGCAAAACGGTACCAGGCACGCTAGTCAAAACCACCATGAACGCAGCTCTGGAGGCTAGCGCAAAAATCCTGGCGCGCGAACTGGCCCCCCTGCGGATCAATGTCGTCAGCCCGGGACTGACCGATACCAGCGCCTATCAAGCGATGCCCCCGGAGGCTCGCCAGGCCATGCTGGAGCGAGCCGCAACAACACTTCCGGTCGGACGCTACGGCCGGGCGCAAGATATAGCGGCAGGTTACCTGCTGGCAATCGATAACCCTTTTATGACCGGAGCCACCATCGATCTCGATGGGGGCGCCCTCATCAACTGAGCAACAGGGGTCACATGATGAATCACACCAACCGATTACCGGGCCAGATCTGGATCCTGACTCTCTCGGCCTTTGCGATTGGCACAGCCGAATTTGTGATAGCTGGCATACTGCCGCAAGTGGCTGAAAGCCTTGGAGTCAGTGCAGGTGGCGCCGGAAACCTGATTACCGTCTATGCGCTGGCCATCGTCATTGGCGGCCCAATCCTGACTCTATGGCTGAGCCGCTTCGATAAAAAGCGGGTATTGATGGGCCTGATGGCGCTGTTTATCGTTGCCAATCTGCTCTCAGCATTCAGTAACGACTATCTGATCCTGGCTATCAGCCGGGTATTGGCCGGTCTGACGCAGGGGCCTTTCTACGGCATTGGTGCAGTGGTTGCCACCCGCATGGTGCGAGACAAAATGGCTGGACGAGCCGTAGGCCAGATGTTTGCCGGTCTCACCATAGCCAACGTACTCGGCGTTCCTGCTGGCGCCTGGATTGGCAACAGCTTTGACTGGCATACCACCTTTCTGGTCGTAGCTGCCCTGGGGACGGTCGCCCTGCTGGCCATCGCCGTTGCCATTGAACGCCAGCCCAAGGAGATCCCTACCTCCATCACCAGTCAACTGGCTGCGTTTCGCAACTGGAACCTGATCGCCAGTCTGCTATTCACAGTGCTCGGCTGGACCGGCTTCATGACGCTTTACGGCTATATAGATAGCGCCCCTGGCAGAAGAGGTAGCCGGATTTGATCGCGCCGAAATCACTGGTGTACTGGTAGTGGTCGGTCTGGGTCTGGTGCTGGGCAACAATATCGGTGGCCACAGCGCCGACCGTAATCTGAAGCGATCTCTGTTGCTATGGCCACTGCTGACCATTATCTCACTGCTGTTGCTCGGTGCAGTAGAACACTACTCCTTGTTGTTCCTGATAGCGGCATTCCTGTTTGGGGTAACCACCTTTGCCAACCTGCCAGCCATGCAGATGCGGGTCATGAAATATGGCAAGCAGGCACCCGAGCTGGCTGCCACAGCCAATATCTCGGCATTCAACATCGCCAATGCGCTGGGGGGAATCATCGGCGGCGCAGTGGTCGACAGCCACTTCGGCCCGGCTACCTTACCCTTCTTTGCTGCCATTGTACCACTGATGGGACTGCTGTTTATCCTGAGTCAGGAACGCAGTAGCCGCCGTACAGCCCTGGCCTGCTGACCCTCATCAGTCATAACCATCGCCCCCGAGAGGGGGCTAACAGGAGTCAGGATGACTATACGAGCCATCGACCACTTTACGCTACGCACCCGCGAACTGGAGCAAACCGTTGCCTTCTATCGCGAGGTAATGGGATTGCAAGAGGGAGATCGCCCTCCCTTTCCCTTCGCTGGCCGCTGGCTCTATGCCGATGGTCGCCCGCTGCTGCATCTGGTGGACAGCAGCACCGATGAAGGGTTGGCAAGCTACCTCGGTCTGCGAGGTGAGGAACAGGGTAGCGGCTGCATCGACCATATCTCCCTGCGCGCGGAAGGCCCTGACGAGGTACAGGCCCGCTTGTTGCTTCTCGATATCCCTTTTGTCAGTCGCTGGATCCCGGAGCGGGGTGAGCTGCAACTGTTTTTACGAGATAACAACGGCGTCATGGTTGAGCTGCTGTTTCTGAATGCTGAGATCTCCCAAGGGGAAAATATATGACTAGTAGACGCAATTTCATCAAAGGAGGCGCCGCCATCGCCACGCTTGCGGCCACAAACCTGCCCCTCTCCGTACGGGCACTGACACAATCGAACACCACTCAACAATCGCACAATGGAGACAGCACCATGATCCGGCTTGGAATTACCGATCTGTCGTTTCACCGCATGACCGGGGGGTTAGTCGCCGCCACCCTCGAGCAGCGCGGTTATCGGGTCATTCGCAGCTATGCCCCCCATGAAGCGAACTTTGCCCGGCTGGCCAGCGGAGAGATCGATATGCTGGCATCAGCATGGTTGCCGTCCAGCCATGGCATCTACAAAGAACAGGTCGAACAACAGGTCGCTACCCGCGAATTGGGGCTGCACTATCAGCCCTACGCCCTCTGGGGTGTGCCGGACTATGTGCCAATCGACCAGGTCGCCGAGGTGGCGGATCTACTGCGCCCCGAAGTAAAAAAGCGCATGACACCAGTGATCCAGGGGATTGGTCCGGGCGCAGGTATCAGCCGTTTCTCTCGCCAGATCATGGCGGAATATGGCCTTGACGCGGCAGGTTACCGCTTTTTGAACGGGACTCAAGATGAGAGCCTCGCAGCATATGAACGGGCCGTAGCAGAAGAGCGTTGGGCGGTTGTTCCCCTGTGGCGCCCCCAGTTCTTGCACGCGACCTATCGGATCCGTGAACTGAAGGAGCCAAAAGGGCTGCTCGGCGGGGTAGATAGGGCGGTATTGTTGGCGCGCAGCGATCGCCTTCATCTGCTGGCCAGTGAAGATGTCAGCCACCTCGATAGCCTGAGATTTGACAACGCAACCATTGAGCAGCTCGACTACCGGGTCAGTCGTCTGGGAGAACCGCTCGATCAGGTCGCCAACAGCTGGCTGAAAGGACAGACAGCCTGAAGTACCGCCGCCATGACAAGGGGAAGCGATCTCATCGCTTCTCTTTTAACCACTCCCTGATTAGAATGCGCCTCCCACAGGAGGCACATCACCCATGAGTAGTACCCAACTACGCACCACCCCGGATCGACTTCGTTATCTGGTTCTCTACGAAGGCATCGGGCTGGCACTGGTCGCACCGCTGATCAGCCAGCTGTTCGGTCAGGGCGTCGCCGAGGTCGGTTCGCTGGCCATCTTCTTCTCCATTGTCGCCACAGCCTGGACCTACGGCTGGAACCTGTTGTTCGACAAGGGGTTACTCAAACTGTGCGGGCGCACCAACAAGCGCCCACTGGACCGCTTCCTGCACGCGTTTGGCTATGAGGCGAGCTTTATGATGCTCTCCCTCCCCTGCGTCATGTTCTGGCTCGATTTGGGAGTGTGGGACGCCCTGATGCTGGATCTCGGCTTCGTCGCCTTCTACCTCGTCTACATCATGGTCTTTACCTGGGCCTATGAGCGGATCTGGCCGCTGCCATCCAACCCGCAAACGGCATAAGGCCTCAGCCGCAACGAGGCTGACAGAAGAAACCAAAAAGGCAGGAAAAGTCAGGAAGGACTAACTAGGAAGGATGAGAGAATTCCATAAAAACAATGCCAGTCAGCGAGCTGACTGGCATTGGACAAAACAGACTTTCGGACTTACTTGACGGCGTCTTTCAGAGCCTTGCCAGCCACGAATGAAGGCACGTTGGCAGCAGCAATCTGGATCTCTTTACCAGTTTGCGGGTTACGACCGGTGCGGCCTGCGCGGTGGGTGACCTTGAAGGTGCCAAAACCGACCAGTTGCACAGCATCGCCTTCTTTCAAGCTCTGGGTAATACCATTGATGATCTCTTCCAGAGCCACTTTGGCCTGAGCTTTGCTCAGATCTGCTTTGGCGGCAATCGCATCGACAAGTTGAGCTTTGTTCATAACATTTCCTTTATGATCGGGCATTTAGCGCTGGGTCACTCTATGCAAAAAAAAACGCACAGGCAAAGCCTTTATCGAGCCGAACGCGTCAAACGCTGGGGTTTTCATCAAGATCTGCGGAAATAGTCACATTCCACACGCGAAAAACCGTGAGCAGGCCTGAAACCTGTTAGCACGCAGACACAATCCGCTGACTATTTCTTCGCCACTTAACATTATCCCCCCATGGCTATTGACGCTTGCCCAGATTTTCCCTAGTTATAGGTTGTGTCACTGCTCAAACGGCTCGGAATACCGAACAATCGGCCAGCCTTTGCCCCACGGAGGGATAGGGATTATGTTGACGAAACTGGAACAGACCAAGCAGGCGCTGGCAGGCAAGCATAAGGCTATCGACGACTGGCTGGATGCAAGGCAAGCGTTGCTGGTCGGATACATGCAGCTGGCAGGCCTCACTCCGGCGCGGACCAAGCAACGCAGCCTGCCCAAAACAGAAGAGCTGCATCAGTTTTGCGACCGGCTGGTCGACTATGTCAGTGCAGGCCATTTCGAGATCTACCACCACGTCGTCACCGCCTTCGAGCAAGCCAGCGGCGAAACACTGGAGCTGGCCAAGCGCATCTATCCCCATATTCGTAACAGCACTGAATTCGCCCTCGAGTTCAACGACAAATACAGTGATGCCGACGAGGCCCAATTGCTGCTACTGGATGATGATCTCAACGAGTTGGGTCCGGTTCTGGAAGAGCGGTTCAAACAGGAAGACCGCCTAGTCAAGGCGCTCCATGTGGTGGAATCCTTGACGACACAGCAAGCCTGATCGCCATTTTCGGAGCAAGTTCAAGATACTGGCAACCAAGGTGGATTACACTCAGAGCAATGACCCTAGCGTCCACACTTATTGCATACAGGAGATGAGCATGTCTGAGCGCCGCCGTTTTGCACGGATCCTCTACTTGACCATGGCAGAACTCACCCAGGGGGAACATAAGTGGCAGACCCAGCTTGTCGACGTCTCCTTGCAGGGAGCCCTGCTGATCCGCCCCGACGACTGGGTGAGCCGTGACAACAAGGAGTACCAACTCAGCTTTATCCTGAGCGGTAGCGATATCGAGATCAAAATGCAGGTCGAGCTGACCCACGAAGCCAGCAAGAAGCTGGGCTTCTACTGCCACCACATCGACATCGACAGCGCCACTCACCTCAAGCGGATGATCGAGCTCAACGTCGGCGACGAAGAACTGCTCCACCGCGAGCTGGAGCAACTGCTGAGCGAGCATCTGGAACATAGTCAGCCCTGATGGCAAGTTCCAGCCCATAAAAAAGAGCGCCGAGGCGCTCTTTTTCCGTTGTGCGGTTGTATCGATTGCAATGCTGGGGATTACAGCGCCTCGAGTGCCTCGGACAGCTTCTTGACCGGCACCACTTCCATCCCTTCGATGGGGTGCTTGGGGGCATTGGCATGCGGCACGATGGCGCGACGGAAACCATGCTTGGCCGCCTCCTGCAAACGCTCCTGGCCGGACGGCACCGGGCGAATTTCACCGGAAAGACCCACTTCGCCGAACACCACCAGATCCTTGGGCAGCGCCTGATCCCGGAAGCTGGAGACCATCGCCAGCAGCAGCGCCAGATCCGCACTGGTCTCCTCGACCTTGACCCCACCGACCACGTTGATGAAGACATCCTGATCCGCCATCTGCAAGCCACCGTGACGGTGCAGCACCGCCAGCAACATGGCGAGCCGGTTGTGATCCATCCCCACCGCCACCCGACGCGGGTTGGATAGCTGGGAGTAGTCCACCAGCGCCTGCAACTCCACCAGCAGCGGCCGGGTGCCCTCCCAGATCACCATGACGATGGAGCCGGGCGCCTGCTCCTGACCCCGACTGAGGAAGATGGCGGAGGGATTGCTCACCTCGCGCATCCCCTGCTCGGTCATGGCGAAGACACCCAATTCGTTGACCGCGCCGAAGCGGTTCTTGTGGGAGCGCAGAGTCCGAAAACGGGAGTCATGGCCACCATCAAGCAGCACAGAGCAGTCGATGCAGTGCTCCAGCACCTTGGGGCCCGCCAGACTGCCATCCTTGGTCACATGACCCACCATAAAGATGGCTACATGATTCTGCTTGGCGTAGCGGGTCAACAGCGCCGCCGCTTCGCGCACCTGTGAGACTGAACCGGGGGACGATTGCACATCCGCCACATGCATCACCTGAATGGAGTCGATCACCATGATCTGCGGCTGCTCCTGCTGGGCAATCAGGCAGATCTGCTCGACGCTGGTCTCGGAGAGCATCCGCAGCTTGTCGGTGGGCAGCCCAAGGCGGTTGGCCCGCATCGCGACTTGCTGCAGCGACTCCTCACCCGTGACATAGAGGGTCTTCATCCGCTCAGCCAGACCACACATGGTCTGTAGCAGCAGGGTCGACTTGCCCGCCCCCGGGTTGCCGCCGATCAGAATCGCTGAACCGGGCACCACACCACCGCCAAGCACCCGATCCAGCTCCTTAAAACCTGAGGTAAAACGGGGGATTTCGGTGGTGGCGATCTCTGCCAATGTCTGTACCTGACTGCCGACCGCGCCGGCATAACCGGTGTATCGGGCACTCTTGCCAACGGGGCTTACCGACCCGAGACGCACCTCGGTGATGGTATTCCACTCCTTGCACTCGCTGCATTGACCTTGCCAGCGTGTGAAGTCGGCACCACATTCGGAACAAACATAAGCAGTTTTATTTTTGGCCATTGATAACTCGGGGACACGATGAATTCCTGCTTGATATACTTGTTTGCGACCGACAGATCAAACCCAGAATCGGAAAAGTGACTTTCCGTGGCAGGAACACATGGATTCAGAACATCAGCAACATCTGATTGAACAACTCGTCCCCTTGCTGCGGGAGAAAGATTTCGAGGAGATCTTCAACCGCATGACCCAGGAGGAAAACAGCAACAGCCGTTTTCTGATCAAGATGGAGCTCAAACGCAAGTGCTCCCCCTGCCGCAGGGTCATCGACATGCGCGATGAGCTGGGGGATGAGTGCCTGGTGCACGAATTCGACGGTATCACCCATTTCATGCCCGCCGATGCAATTGGCCTGTTCCAGTCCCAGTGCTATCTCTACCGCGATATCTATACCCTCGGCGTCTACGAGGCGCTGCAACAGTGGCAAAAACAGCAGCACCACGCTCGCGTCGACGGACACCTCACCCCGCCGGCCAGCCCTTTCAGGCAATATGACGTCAACACCATCGCCTTTGCCAGCTACTACGGCCGCCGTCAGGAGCGGATGCACTTCAGCTCGCCGGTGCTGATCAAGTTTCAGGATGGAGAGAAGCTGTTCGCCAAGAGTTCCGATCTCTCGCTGGGTGGCATGCGGGTCTCGGTGCCCTATCTGCCGAATTATCACACCGGCGCCCAGGTAGAGGTCTTCTTTACCGGACTGGAGCGGGAAACCCCCAATCCGATACTGCACCAGCCGGTCGGCTACCAGATCCTCGGCGAAGAGAGCAAAGAGGGAAAATATTGGCTGCGGCTGGTGCGCTCCGGCGAACAGCCCGCCTTCGATGCCTTCCTCAGCGACTTTATCGATGCCAACAAGATCCGCTATCGGGTCAGCGTCGACTATCTGCTCTCCGCCGCCATTATCAAAGGGTATGAGCAGTTCTACCTGCCGCGGATGACCGGCATGCCGCTCTTCTTCGGCACTGGCGACAGCCCCAATCTCGAGATTGCCCTGCGTACCGAGAACAACCAGCACCTGCTGGAGTATTGGCGCGATGAGAAAAACCGCGATGCCCTCGCGGGGCTTTTCAGCGCAGAGCGGATGAAACAGCTCTGCCCGGCCCCCGGCACCACCACCGAGACCATCATCTACTGCTTTACCCACACGGTACGCAGCCACATTTACTTCTTCTCCGCCACCGCCGAGGAGCTGCGCCAGAGTGGCCTCACCGCCCTCTTCTTCCAGGTAGGCTCACGCCGCCCCAGCTGGCGTGTCTACAAGTTCACGCTGGAGGCGTGCGATCTGGTCGAAGCGGATGTGGGGCAACTGCAGGGGCAGGACAACCCGCAGTTACAAGACATCCTGCTGCTCGAGCGACTCAAACAGATTGGCTACTGCGGTCTGCTGCAGGAGATCGGCCTGGAGTCACAGCGGGAAGAGTTCCATCAGGAAGGGGTCAGCAACAACGCCAACGAGCTGCAACGCTTTGGTCACGAGCAGGGGGTTGCCCCGTTCGAGATCGAGACCCTGCACTATGTTCAGTTGCGCAAGGAGTCGCGCTACATCCACAAGACGGCGGTCGCCATCCATCACAACGGTAAATCCTGGATCGGCTGGACCCGCGACATCTCGACTCACGGCCTGCAAATCGAGCTGGAAGATGCCTTTATCGGCGAGAAGAACGATGTGGTGACCATCGCCCTACCCCGCTTGCAGGAGCTCTCCAAGAGCATGGATCTGCAGCGCCTCTCCTACCGACTGGTCAGCCTCAACATGACCCGCACCGTACTGCACCTCTGCATCGAAGGGGATTCGGATCGCCATACCGGCCGCCAGTTCTTCAGTCTGCTGATCGAGAGCAACCAGAACAAGCTCAAGGCGGCGCAGGAGCAGCGCCGCTATCGCGGGCTGGCGCGGGCCCTGCGCAACATCTACACTCACCACCTGTTCAACTCGCCGGTCTACGTCAACAAGCTGAAGGGTGCGCCCAAACCGGCCTCCATCGGCAAATCCCTGCAACCACGCAGTCTGCAGCGGCTGCTGCAAGCCTGTGCCGAGCTGCCGGAGCAGGAGAACCTCTATCCGCTGTTTCAGGGGGAGCTGCTCAAGGAGCTGCTGATGAACCCGCTGCGCGCCATCGAGCGGGAGGACAAACCGAAAGAAGACGAGGTCTATATCGCCAGCATCCAGACCAAGGCAGGCCTGCCCATCTTCAGCAGCCGGCTGGCCAGCAGCTTTGCCAACGTCAAAGAGAAGCGTCAGTTCATCGAGCTGGCGCAGCAACAGGGGGAGTTCTACTCGGTGCTGGTCGGTATATCCCGTACCGGACGCCCCGACACCAACTTCATCGCCAACGAGCTGGACTACATCGCCAAGTTCGCCATCCACAAGGCACGCAAGCTGGAAGAGGAACTGTGGAGCGTGGTGGGGGTGGGCGAACTGACCGATACCACCCAGGCCACCCTGTTCCGCTTTGGCATCACGCCGCCGCTGAACTGATGATCCGGAAACAGACAAAAATGAAACAGGGCGCTCGAGGCGCCCTGTTTTTTGTCATACCGCCTGCGGGTTGAGCAGCCAGTCGAGGATCTGGGGAAAGTGATCCTCCTGGGCCTGCGGGGCGGTCAGCATATTGATGTGGTCATAATCGAGGCGGTTGCCGTTGTCCCGCCCCAATCGGGTGTGACGAGTTACCGACCCCATCTCGTCGCTGAAACGGCGCACATCGGTCGTGTGACCCAGCACCTTGTCCGCTTTGGCCGAAATCATCCAGAGCGGTGGCCAGTTGACCCGTGCCGCCGCCTCGTCATAGGCAAAACCGTCGTGAGGATCCTGCCAGGGGCCGCACTTGACCCAGGGGATGGTCTCCTGCAGATAGCGCAGCGGCTCGTCGTCAGCACCGATCTTCAGAGTGCGAGCCGCCAGAAAACCACGGCGGCGAGCCAGCCAGGGAGCCAGCCGATTCCAGATCAGATCCACCTTCAGCCAACGCTCGGGATTGTGCACCGACACGCCGCGCTTGGTGCCAAAAAACAGCAGGCTGGCCACCTGATCCGCCAGCTCGGGAAAGCGCACCAGGGTCGAGGCCATGATGACACCGCCCCAGGAGTGGGCCACCCAGTGCACCTTGAAGCCATGATGGCGCTCGGCAATCCAGCGCTGCAGGGCGGGCAGATCCTCGGTGATCAGCTCATGCTGACCGTGCTCCGCCTGCTCGGCGATGGCAGGAGTGCTGAGCCCCCGCCCCCGCAAATCAGCCACATAGACCTGATAGCCGTGACGGGCCAGAAAGCAGGCCAGCCCCTTGCCCGATTCGGTATAGAAAATCCGCCCGTTCTCGATGGCGCCGTGCACCATCAGGATCGGCTCGCCATGCACCGCGACCCGGGGTTTGATGTGGCGAACATGCAATTGATGGGCGCCACAGGGGATAAACAGAGACTGCTGCAACAATTCCATTTTTATTGGTTTCCTCCTTGAAACACTGTTAGCGCTTGTCCCAGCGTTGCTCGCTGCAGGCCCGCGCCACCAGCAGGCAGATCACCCCCTCCAGATCGTGATGATTGAGGGTGGCCGCCGCCTGCTCCCGCACCAGCGGTTTGGCGTGAATGGCGATGCCAAGGCCAGCGACCCCCATCATCTTGAGATCGTTGGCACCATCGCCGATGGCCACGGTCTGGGCGGCAGCAATGCCGTACTCCTGAGCAAGCTGCTGCAACACCTCGGCCTTGACGCTGGCATCGACGATGCGCCCGCTCACCTTGCCGGTCAGCTGCCCCCCTTCCACTGCCAGCTCGTTGGCGAAGATGGCATCGAGCCCCAACTCGCGCTGCAACTGGCCAGCAAAACGGGTAAAACCGCCGGAAGCGATGGCAACACGCCACCCCGCCTGTTTGAGGGTATCGACCATCAGCTGCAAGCCCGGCATCCAGGGCATCCATGCCGCCACCTCGTCGAGAATGGTGACCGGCGCGCCTGCCAGCAGGGCCACCCGATTGCGCAGGCTGTCGGAAAACTCCAGCTTGCCCTGCATGGCTGCGGCCGTCACTGCCGCCACCTGCTCGCCAACCCCGGCAAGCCGGGCAATCTCGTCGATACACTCGATGCGGATCGCGGTGGAATCCATGTCCATCACCAGCAGGCCGGGCTCGTTCAGGGTCGGTAGCGCAGGCAGATGGCAGAGATCGATCTCCCACTCACCGCTCTTGAGCTCGGCAACCAACTCGGAAGAGAAGCGATCGCAGCCAAGCAGCAGCAACGGCACGCCTGCCACCTCGGTGGGAGGATAGAGGGTGGCCGCCAACTCCTGCGCAGCCAACAGTGGCGACAGACGCGCCAGATGGGCTGCGCCCAGCCCCTTGCCAAACAGCACCAACCAGCCGCTCGTCTGCGGGGTCTCTGTCGGCTGCAACGCATCTGCGCTGAGCTGCCAACAGGGTGAGCCGGACAACAACGCAGGCCAGTCGGATAACAGAGGGGGGAGCCGGGACAACAACATAAGGGATACGCCTTCCTTGGTGATCAGGGGGTTAACAGTGCTGGCCCAGAGTAGCGTATTGCTTTTTGTACAGGCAAGCGCCAAGATCCCGCCACTCCTTGTCACCATGAGGTCTCACGCTTGCAGCGTCATCTTCCCATCAAACGTGTTCTCAGCCTGGGTGCCGGTATCCTGCTCGGATGCTGGGTGCTCGGTGTGCTCATTCATATGCAGGGTGAAAGCCAGGCCTCGCTGCACAGCGAAGCGCGCAACCGGGCACAGGCGCTGGTCGCCTATGCCGCCCGCGACATGAAACGCTGGATCAAGGAGGAGAAGAGCAGCGAGCTGGAGCGGCTGGCGCGGGATCTGGCAGCCGAGCCGGAGATCCTCGATGCCACCCTCTACGACGGGCGTGGCATTCCACTCGCCCAGTCGGAGCAGGCGGTGCCGCTGGAGAGCCTGCTGCCCATCGGCAGCGATAACAAGTCACTGCCGGCGCAGGGCAAGGGGCGGATCCAGTTCGTGCAAGAGATCCGCGATGGCGAGCAGACCATCGGTTTCCTGCGCATCACCCTGGAAGAGCAGCAGATGCTGGCAGACAAGGACACCCGGCTCAAGGTGGTGCAAGAGAAACAGCGCCTGATGCTGCTGGTCGCCCTGCTGGCCGGGCTGCTCATCTCCTACGGCGTGCGCCGTAACTACATGCGGGTGCGCAAACACAAGAAAAAGAGTACGCCCCCCGCGCCACCTCCGGAAAACTGATGGCGCAACCAGAGAGCAGATACAAAAACGGCGGCCAGAAGGCCGCCGTTTCTTATTCGCAAGGGGATTACTTGTCGCCCAGCAGAACGGAGTCCAGCGCGATCTCGATCATGTCGTTGAAGGTCAGCTGACGCTCTTCGGCAGTGGTCTGCTCGCCGGTACGGATATGGTCGGAGACGGTGCAGATGGTCAGAGCCTTGGCACCGTACTCTGCGGCCACGCCGTAGATACCGGCTGCTTCCATCTCGACACCCAGGATGCCGTACTTTTCCATGACGTCGAACATGGAGGGGTCCGGGGTGTAGAACAGGTCGGCGGAGAAGATGTTACCAACGCGCACCGGAGTGCCCTTGTTCTTGGCAGCCTGAACAGCATTGGCAACCAGTTCGAAGTCGGCGATGGCGGCGAAGTCGTGATCCTTGAAGCGCAGACGGTTTACTTTGGAATCGGTGCAGGCACCCATACCGATCACCACGTCACGCAGTTTCACGTCTTCACGCACGGCACCGCAGGAACCGACGCGGATCAGGGTCTTCACACCGTAATCGGTGATCAGCTCTTTTGCGTAGATGGAGCAGGAGGGGATACCCATGCCGTGACCCATGACGGAGATACGACGGCCCTTGTAGGTACCGGTAAAGCCGAACATGTTGCGCACGTCGCAGATCTGCTCGACGTTCTCCAGGAAAGTTTCAGCGATGTACTTGGCGCGCAGGGGGTCGCCCGGCATCAGCACGGTATCAGCAAAGGCGCCATCTTTCGCATTGATATGAGGAGTTGCCATTCTCTTGATTCCTTCACACTTGGGTTGAGTTTTATTGTCTTTATTAAAATTGCCCGCCACCGGAGCGGCGGGCGGGTAAATTACAGGAAGCTGGTACCGTATGCCAGTTTGGGCAGACCGTGGTACGCCGCGATGCTCTGGCCAATATCGGCGAAGGTCTCGCGACGACCGACGGAACCGGCCTTGACCGGCTTGCCGTAGAATAGCACCGGAATGTATTCGCGGGTGTGGTCGGTGCCACCCCAGGTCGGGTCACAGCCGTGGTCGGCGGTCAGCACCACCACGTCGCCATCCTGCAGCAGGTCGAACAGCTCCGGCAGACGGGAGTCGAAATACTCCAGCGCATCGGCGTAGCCCTTCACGTCGCGACGGTGACCGAAGGAGGAGTCGAAGTCGACGAAGTTGGTGAAGACGATGGTGTTGTCACCGGCCGCTTTCACCTCTTCCAGCGTGCGATCCCACAGCTCGGTCAGGCCGGTGCCCTTCACCTTCTTGGTGATGCCCTGCTCGGCATAGATGTCGGCGATCTTGCCGATGGAGACCACCTGACCACCCGCGTTCTTCATGTAGTCCAGCACGGTCGGCGCCGGCGGCAGCACGGAGTAGTCGTGACGGTTGCCGGTACGCTTGAAGTTACCCTTGCCAGTGCCCACGAACGGACGCGCGATAACGCGGCCGATGTTGTAGGGCTCCAGCAGCTCGCGCACGATGTGGCACAGCTCATAGAGCTTCTCGAGGCCGTAGGTCTCTTCGTGGCAGGCAATCTGAAACACCGAGTCGGCAGAGGTGTATAGGATCGGCTTGCCGGTCTTCATGTGCTCTTCGCCCAGATCGTCCAGCACCTGAGTACCGGAAGCGTGGCAGTTGCCGAGGTAACCCGACAGACCGGCCTTCTCGACGATGGCGTCCAGCAGCTCCTGCGGGAAGCTGTTGTGGTGATCCTTGAAATAGCCCCACTCGAACAGCACGGGCACACCGGCGATCTCCCAGTGACCGGACGGGGTGTCCTTGCCGGAGGAGAGCTCCTGCGCGAAACCGTAGGCACCGACCACCTCGATATTTTTCTTCAGCCCTTCCGGGAAGGTGCCGGAGGCAAGCTCACCGGCATGGCCCAGACCCAGCTTGTTGAGGTTAGGCAGATTGAGGGCACCACGGCCTTCAATCTCACCTGCCGCACACGCCTTGGCGATATGGCCAAGGGTGTTGGCTCCCACATCCCCGAACTGCTCGGCGTCGGCAGCAGCGCCAATACCGAAAGAGTCCATCATCAGAATAAAGGTACGTTTCATGGGTCTTCCCCTTGTTACAAATCAGCCAGGGTGATACGGCGGTACACTTCAGGCAGTGCCTCGGGCCGCTCGCCACCAATCTGGACCGCCGCCTGCACCATGCTGGCAGCCTGTGCATATTGCTCTTCGGTCTGAGCGTGGATCATCGCGATCGGCTTGTCAGCATCGACGCTCTGACCCAGGCGGATAAAGTCGGTCAGACCAACCGCATAATCAAGTTTGTCACCGGCAGCGCGGCGACCGCCACCCATGGCGACCACGGCCAAGCCCACTTCACGGGTATTCATGGCGGTCACAAAACCGCTATTGGCCGCGAAGACCGGGCGCACGATGGCAGCCTTCGGCAGGTAGTGATCATAACGTTCCATGAAGTCGGACGGACCACCGAGGCCAGTCACCATACGACCGAAGATCTCGGCAGCCTTGCCGTTGTCCAGTACCGCCTGCAGCTTGGCGCGGGCATCACGCTCATCGCTGGCAAGACCGGCGGAGATCAGCATCTCGCAAGCCAGCGCCATGGTCACAGCGTGGATGCGCGGGTTGCGGTATTCACCGGTCAGGTAGCGCACCGCTTCCCGTACTTCCACCGCATTACCGGCGCTGGAGGCCAGCACCTGGTTCATGTCGGTCAGCAGGACAGAGGTACGGCAGCCGGCACCGTTGGCCACGGCCACAATGCTCTTGGCCAGGTCTACGGAGGCCTCAAAGGTCGGCATAAAGGCGCCGGAGCCCACTTTCACGTCCATCACCAATGCTTCCAACCCGGAGGCGAGCTTCTTGGAGAGGATGGAGCCGGTGATCATGGCGACAGATTCGACGGTGGCAGTGATGTCACGTACCGCATAGATACGCTTGTCGGCCGGGGCGAGATCGCCGGTCTGACCGATGATGGCGACACCCACCTCTTTCACCACTTTCAGGAAACGATCGTTGTCGACCGACGTCTGATAGCCGGGAATGGCATCCAGCTTGTCCAGAGTACCGCCAGTGTGGCCAAGACCACGGCCGGAGATCATCGGCACAAAGCCACCGCAGGCGGCGACCATCGGGCCAAGCATCAGGGAGACCACATCACCCACACCGCCGGTGGAGTGTTTGTCGACAATCGGGCCACCCAGATTGAGGTGATCCCAGGTCAATACCATGCCGGAGTCACGCATGGCGCAGGTCAGGGCAACCCGCTCATCCATGGTCATGTCTTTGAAGTAGACCGCCATCGCCAGCGCTGCGATCTGCGCCTCACCGATGGTGTTGTTGGTAATGCCCTGAACGAAGAATTGAATCTCTTGGGTACTGAGCGCTTCACCGTTGCGCTTCTTGCGAATAATTTCTTGAGGCAAAAACATCTTTCATTCCCTCCGCCATCGCTGGCGTCAAACAAGCCTGGTTCCTTGCCCGCACACCGCATGGTGGGGGCTTAACAGGGCGGGGAATGCCCGCCCTCTCATCAACTTATTGGAATTAGTAACCGCTGGTGTTGGCTGGCTTGTCGCCATGTCCCAGGGTAGCCAGCAGGCTGGCCAGCAGGCTGGAGGCGCCAAAACGGAAAGTGCGAGCGGAGACCCAGCCATTGCCGAGGATCTCTTCAGCCATGGCCAGGTACTGACCAGCAACGGCTGCGTCTTTCACGCCACCGGCAGGCTTGAAGCCGACTTTCGGATTCTTGGCCTTGATCACTTCCATCATGATGCGCGCCGCTTCCGGGGTCGCATTGACCGGCACCTTGCCAGTGGAGGTCTTGATGAAGTCGGCACCGGCATCGATACAGATTTCGGAAGCGCGACGGATCAGCGCCTCTTCTTTCAGTTCACCGGTCTCGATGATCACTTTCAGCAGCACGTTGGCGCCACAGGCTTCCTTACAAGCTTTGACCAGATCAAAACCGATCTGTTCATTGCCCGCCATGAAGGCACGGTACGGGAATACCACGTCCACTTCGTCGGCACCGTAGGCGACAGCGGCACGGGTTTCGGCCACGGCGATCTCGATGTCGTCGTTGCCGTGAGGGAAGTTGGTCACGGTCGCAATGCGCACGTCGGCAGCGCCGATCTCACGCAGAGTCTTGCGAGCGATAGGGATAAAACGGGGATAGATGCAGACGGCGGCAGTCAGGCCAGCCGGTGACTTGGCCTTGCGGCACAGGTCGATCACCTTCTGATCGGTGTCGTCATCGTTCAGGGTGGTCAGGTCCATCAGATTCAGGGCGCGCTGAGCGGCCACTTTCAGATCAGTCATTCTGTTCTCCAAAGTCTCGATTTAATCCAGATAACCGGGCACCACCAGACCATCCAGTGATGGATGCACAGGCAGTAATCCCCAGCTATACGGGAATGGAATTACAGTGCGAAGGCACCGCCACTATCCGGATGCTATTCAAAGCACCCTGCAGGCACTGCGACTGTAAATAAGGCAAGAGCCCTGTCACTTTCTTACAAAAGTGCGGACTTGGTTCCATGAAGACTTGAGAAAGGCCGACAACATCTGACCCGACTTCCCAATCAATTCCATTTGACCGCCAACACCCGATTTCATCGAGTATTAGTCATTGCCAGCACCCTGCTGGCAATGCCTATTTCAGCCGAGATACCCCCTGTTTGCAAGCCGGATTTGCCAATTTCAGAGGTACCTCACATCTGGCAAATCCATGTCTAAAAAAACCTTACGAAAAGAAGCGAGTCAGGATCCAAGAGTAGGCCAATCCCCCCAGATAGACCCCGACGATCCCCATTACCCCGGACAAAACGGGAGGCGCAGGGATCGGCAATTTGAGGAAAGAAAACAACAAACCAACTATAAAGCCGGCCACCATCGCCAGTAGCACTTCATTCATATAACCTCCGATTTGACTCATTTTATTATTAGTTTAGATAGGAAAACGGTTGTCACCGCTCCATACGCGAACGCCACGGCAGATGCCGTGGCGTTCGTGTTTATACCCTGTCAGTCAGGCGGCGATTACATGCCGGACAGTGCCAGGAAGAAGCCTGCGATAGTGGCAGACATCAGGTTGGACAGAGAGCCAGCCAGTACGGCTTTCAGACCAAAGCGTGCAATGGTACCGCGGCGGTTCGGCGCCATGGACCCCAGACCACCCAGCAGGATGGCAACAGAGGAGAGGTTGGCAAAACCACACAGCGCGAAGGAGATGATCGCCTTGGTGTGATCGGACATGGCCACACCGTTGATCAGCACTTCGTCTTTCAGGTACGGAGCGAAGTTCAGGTAAGCCACGAACTCGTTCACTACCAGCTTCTGACCGATGAAGGAACCGGCAACGACCGCTTCGCTCCAGGGCACACCGATCAGGAAGGCCAGCGGGGAGAAGATCCAGCCCAGCAGCAGTTCCAGAGAGAGTTGCGGATAACCGAACCAGCCACCCACACCGGAGAAGATGCCGTTGATCATGGCAATCAGACCGATGAAGGCCAGCAGCATGGCGCCTACGTTCAAGGCCAGTTGCATACCGGCAGAGGCGCCAGCAGCAGCAGCGTCAATGACGTTGGCAGGCTTGTCGTCCAGCTCGGCATCGGCAGAGCTTTCGTCGTAGTTCGGGGTCTCGGTCTCGGGAACCAGCAGCTTGGCGAACAGCAGACCACCCGGAGCAGCCATGAAGGAGGCAGCAATCAGGTACTCCATCTTGACGCCCATGGAGGCGTAACCGGCCAGTACGGAACCGGCAACGGAAGCCAGACCACCACACATGACGGCGAACAGCTCGGAGTCAGTCATCTTGGAGATGTAGGGACGAACCACCAGCGGCGCTTCAGTCTGGCCTACGAAGATGTTGGCTGTGGCTGACAGGGATTCGGTGCGGGAAGTACCCAGTACTTTCTGCAGGCCACCGCCCAGCAACTTGATGACAACCTGCATGATGCCCAGGTAGTAGAGCACGGCAATCAGGGAAGAGAAGAAGATGATGACCGGCAGAACACGGAAGGCAAAGATAAAGCCGCCGCCACCGAACACTTCAAACATCTTGTTGCTGACCAGACCACCAAACAGGAATTCGATCCCGTTCTGGCCGTAGCTGATCACGCTGGATACCGCGTCGGACACGCCAACCAGGATATCGCGACCAACCGGAACATAGAGAACAAACGCCCCCAGACCGGCTTGAATTGCGAACGCACCGACAACGGTACGCACGTTGATTGCCTTGCGATTGCTGGAGAACAGCACCGCGATAAGGACGAGCGTCGCCATCCCTACCAGACCCATGAACAAATTCATTATTATCTTCCTCTAGTAGCACCTATCTTGTTAGCGAGTTGTTACCAAACCCAACTAATCAAGGGGAGCGCATTATACTAATTAAAGTCCGATAAAATAGAATGCTGGTCACATTTTATCGTTATCAAAATGTCCAAGTGTCACAAAATTAGACAGCAAACGATTTTTACGCTCGTTTTTTTTCCTGATAACTTAATCATGTGTTGCCGATTTGTTTCGTAATAATTGATTGTGATGGAAAATATTATGGGCAGTTTTAAATAACACCTTGGCAACATCAGCAGACGATTCCCCACGCAACGTCATCAATATTTCCGCTATTTTCGGCAGTGCTTCCGGGGTATTTCTTGTTGCTTGTACACCTTGCAGCGGCATATCGGGCGAGTCGGTTTCCAGCACCAGGGCCTCAAGCGGCATGACCCGAAATACCTCTCGCGTCTTGTTCGCCCGCTCAAAACTGATCACCCCGCCCACCCCGAGCCGGAAACCCAGTTGCCAGAATGCCTCCGCCTGCTGCAACGAGCCGCTGAAGGCGTGGATCACCCCGCCACGTGGCGGCTTGAAGCGGCGCAACAGCTTGGCCACCGTGTCATTGGCGCGCACCGAGTGGATCATCAGGGGTAACCCGGCATCAGTTGCCAGCCGGATCTGGGCTTCAAACAGCGCAAGCTGCCCCTGTTGCGGCACGTGAGAGCGCAGATCCAGCCCGCACTCGCCAATGGCAACCAGCCCGGCAGGCTGGCTCATCACCAGCGTTCTCAGTCGATCCATCACCCCCTCCCGCTGCTCACCGGCATACCAGGGATGAATGCCCAGACCATAAAAAAGGCCATCATACTGATCTGCCAACGCCATCACACGAGTCCAGTTATCCTCTGCAATGGCAGGAATGATATACTCGGTTACCCCTAATGCCCTGCAACGGGCCAGCAACGCCTCCCTGTCCTGGTCGAAGTCCGGAAAGTCGAGATGGCAATGGGTATCTATCAACTGCATATCACTCACACCTGTTTGCGGTATTTAATGGGTCATTGAACATGATGAACAACAAAAACAACGGCTTTACCCTGATTGAACTGGTGCTAGTGATCATAGTGCTGGGGATCCTGGCCGTCACCGCCCTGCCCCGCTTTATCAATATCAAGGATGATGCCCTGAAAAGCACGGTCTCGGCGACCGCTGGCAGCTTTGCCAGTGCGGTACAGCTGGCTCATGCTGGCTGGGCGGTGAAAGTGCAGGGACAAGACCTCGCACTGTATAACTTCAGTGGGATGGGCAATAAAGATCTGGATATCAACCATTATGGTTGGCCGGTGGGGACTGAGGAAGGTGGTCAAGGAGTCGATGAGCCCTCGACAGGTGGTGGTAGCGACGAAATATCAGTTAACAGCCCAGAGGACTGCGAGCTCCTCTTCGCGGCAATACTTGATACAGACCAAACTGCCTTCGAGAAGGACAGCACTTCCAGTTATAAGTCTGAGATTATTCGTGCAGACCATCAAACTGAGGCTGGAGGACTGGAACATCACAACTGCCGCTATATCCTGCGCGACTCGATGGGCCGCTTCCAGACTGGCTCAGAGTATGAAAACGGCCTCGGCTTTGAGTACAACAGCGTTACCGGCGCCGTGACCCGCAATTTTGATTGAGTTCAGCCTCTTCTGCGCAAGCTCGCTCTTTGCTTGAATCATCATCATAACGAACCGGCGTGCAGCAGCGCCGGTTCTCCTGAGTGAGCCCCCACTCCTCGCACCACGCGTCATAACGGGCCAGCCAACGCAGCAATACCCCTTTCATCGTCACACCTCCGCCAACAGGTTCAGGTCAAAAACCATCCTAATCAGTGTCGGCAAGGGGAGCAAGTCATCCTAATCACAGCGATCGGGCGGAATAAAAAAGAGCCGGTCAGCATGGCTGACCGGCTCTTTTAACATTCCCCAAAGAGATTATCCGATGAGCGACAGCTCATCAGCCTCACAAACTCTTCAGTTTCTCTTCCGGCAGGGCCAGCTCGTCGTTGTGGTTGACGCCGATACCACGCTCCAGCACATGACGGGCGATGGCGTGCGCCTCTTCCAGCGAGTGCATGCTGTAGGTGCCGCACTGATACTCGTTCAGCTCGGGGATCTTGGCCTGATCCTGCACGGTCAGCACATCGCTCATGGCCGCCTGCCAGGCTGCGCCAACACGGGCTTCGTCTGGCGCGCCGATCAGGCTCATGTAGAAACCGGTACGGCAACCCATGGGGGAGATATCGATGATCTCCACGCCATTGCCGTTCAGGTGATCACGCATAAAACCGGCGAACAGGTGCTCCAGCGTATGGATACCGCGCTCGGAGAGGATCTCCTGATTCGGTACGCAGAAACGCAGGTCGAACACGGTAATGGTGTCTTTGTTCGGGGTCTGCATGGTCTTGGCCACACGCACCGCTGGCGCTTCCATACGGGTGTGGTCAACGGTAAAACTGTCCAATAACGGCATTTCTGACTCCTGATTTGGTTACCAGAACCAGCCCCCACGGGAGAGCTGATCCTTGCATTGACGGTACTGGGCGCCGTAGCGCTGGGCGCGAGCTTCCACCTTGCGCGAGGTCTTCATCAACCACCCCTTGCTGCGATAGCTGCCACGCCGGTAGCCACCCCACCCTTCGTGATAGTTGAGGTACTGACCATAGGCATCCCACTTGGAGGTGCCATTGAGCCGCTGGGCTTTGTTAGTGTACCAACCCATAAAATCGATGGCGTCGGCAAAATCATCGCGGTCACTCCAGCTGTTGCCGGTTTCCCGCTGGTAATCCGCCCAGGTTTCATCTTTGACCTGAGCATAACCATAAGCCGAACTGGCCCGCCCGGTCGGGATGAAGAGGAAATACTGCATCGGCGGCTGAGCATCATGTACGTAAGAGGACTCCTGATACATCATGGCCATCACCACATGGATCGGCGTCCCCCACTTCTCGTTCATCTTGAGCGCGGCCTTGTGCCAGTCAGGCTTCTCGCGAAAGATCTGGCACAGATTCTCCGGCTGGGCCGGTGGACGGGTACTGCAAGCAGTCAGGCCCGCCAACAGGCTGGCGACCACCACCAAACGCAGCCACCCCATCAAATGAGGCCACACTTCACGCCGCTGGTCAGGTAAAGAGATAGCCAAGGTCAGATCGCGTCTTCGTTCTCTTCGCCGGTACGGATACGAATTACACGCTCCACCTCGCAGACGAAGATCTTGCCATCACCAATCTTGCCGGTGCGGGCGGTGTTCTGGATCGCTTCCAGACAGGCATCGAGATCCTCGTCCTGCACCACCAGCTCCACCTTCACTTTCGGCAGGAAGTCGACCATATATTCGGCGCCGCGATAGAGCTCGGTATGGCCCTTTTGGCGGCCGAAGCCTTTGACTTCGGATACGGTCATGCCGTTGATGCCGATCTCGGCCAGGGCCTCGCGCACATCGTCCAGCTTGAACGGTTTGATGATGGCTTCAATCTTCTTCATGGTGACTCCTTACCAGTTCTGTTTGCCAAACCCGGATGTAATGGGGTAACGGCGATCCTTACCAAAGTTGCGAGCCGTGATGCGGGGCCCGACCGCCGCCTGACGGCGCTTGTATTCGTTGAGATCCACCAGGCGGATCACCTTGCGCACCACCGCTTCCTCGAATCCTTCTGCCACCATGTCGGCGACCGACGCATCCTCTTCCACATAACGCTTGAGGATGGCATCGAGGATGTCGTATGGCGGCAGACTGTCCTGATCCACCTGATCCGGCGCCAATTCTGCCGAAGGGGGACGGTCGATAACCCGCTGCGGGATCACATAGTCGACCGAGTTGCGATATTCGCACAACTTGAATACCAGCGTCTTGGGCACATCTTTCAGCACGTCGAAACCGCCCGCCATGTCACCGTACAGGGTGGCATAACCGACCGCCATCTCGCTCTTGTTGCCAGTGGTCAGCACAATACGACGACGTTTGTTGGAGAGCGCCATCAGCAACACACCGCGGCAGCGGGCCTGCAGGTTCTCTTCGGTCGTATCGCGAGCGGTACCTTCAAACAACGGCGCCAACTGGGTCATAAATCCTTCGAACATCGGCTCGATGGAGATGATGTTGAACTCAACCCCCATCCGCTCGGCCTGCTCCTTGGCATCTTCCACACTCATCTGTGCTGTGTAGCGGAACGGCATCATCACCGCCTGCACCTTGTCGGCGCCGATGGCATCGGCCGCGATGGCCAACGTCAGCGCCGAGTCGATCCCGCCGGAGAGACCCAGCACAGCACCGTGGAAACCGTTCTTGGTGACATAGTCGCGCACCGCCAGCACCAGCGCCTGATAGATCTCGGCCAACGGTTCCAGCGGCGCAGCCGGTTCCCGCTCTTTCACCGGCTGGCCATCGGCAAAGCGTACCAGCGCCAGCTCTTCAGCAAACGGGGCCAGCTTGTGGGTCAGTTCGCCCTGGCTACTGAACACCTTGGAGCAGCCGTCGAAAATCAGCTCATCCTGACCGCATACCTGATTGAGGTAGACCAGCGGCAGACCGGTCTGATCGCAGCGCTCGGCCATCAGCTCGCGGCGGATCCAGGGTTTCTCCTGATCATAGGGCGAGGCGTTAATGGTGAGCAGCAGCTCGGCCCCTGCCGCCTTGGCGGCCAGCGCCGGGCCCGGCTGCCACAAATCTTCGCAGATGAGCAGCCCCAGCTGGTGACCACGGAACGGTACCACGCAGGTCTCGGTCGCTGCGGTGAAGTAGCGCTTCTCGTCGAATACCCCGTAGTTGGGCAGGTCCTGCTTGAAGTAACGGGCAATCAGCTTGCCGCGCTCATAGAGGGAGGCTGCGTTATAAAGCTCCTCCCCTTCACGCCAGGGATGCCCGACCAAAATGGCGCAGTTCCCCTGCCATTCGGCAATGCGAGCCAGCGCGACCTCAACCCGGATCATCAGATCGGCACGCAGCAACAGATCTTCCGGTGGATAGCCGGTCAGGGCAAGCTCGGAGCAGACCAGCAGATCGGCACCTTGCTGTTCGGCTTGGGCTGCCGCAGCGAGCACTTTGTCGGTGTTATCTTCGATGGCGCCTACCGTCAGATTCAACTGGGCAAGCATCAGAGAGAGGGCTTTTGCCATGGCGATGCATCTTGAATTCGAAAATGATGTGGAATGATAAAGAAAAGGGGGGCAATCTGCCAGTTCAAGACAGGCGTAACCATGTGACAGCTATCCGCCATAAGGATAAGCTGTAAGCAGTCATGGAACGACAGGCCTTCGCAAAGATGAAAAACGCCGGATTTACCCTGATGGAGCTGATGATTGCCATTGCACTGGGCGTCATTTTGCTGGGAATAGGCATTCCCTCCCTCACCAACCTGCTTGGCAGCAATAATCTGGCGACGCAGGAGAAGAGCCTTCTCAATCACTTAAACTACGCCAGACAACAAGCGGTCTCCAATCAGCAAACCGTCACGCTTTGCCTGACGACCATAACACTGATTAATAATATTGCAGTCGAGGGTTGTATCCCGGCCAATGCGAGTGGAACTAACCGGCTACTCGCCTTTATCGATAGCAATAGTGACCTGAAGCTTAATGGCAGCGAGGTCACGATTGCAGCAAGCCCTGAGTTTCCGGCAGAACTGACCATTTCTGCCGATGCACAGGCGCTACGTTTCCTCCCGGATGGCACACTTGCCACTGGCAGTAACGCCACGTTCTCAATTTGTATCAGCGGTGAGAATGAGGTTGAAATTAAAATAAAGGCTTCCGGACGTGCGCATTCCAAGACGAGCGGCACTGTATGCCCGTGATATTTAGCACGCCATTAATGACAAAAGAAGTAGTAGAGGGTGCGTGCGTCTCAACTCAATGACTATGCTTGGAGTCTCTGTTGCAGAAGGACTCACACGGCATGTTACGAAATGGATTTACCCTGCTCGAGTTCTTGATCTCAGCCAGTCTGGCTACCATCCTGCTGACCGTGGGACTACCGTCATTGGCAAGCCTGCTGACAACCACTGACAGCGACATCTACACCAGAAATATTCAGGACCACCTGATCTTCGGCCAACGGCAAGCCATCACGCAGCAACAGTCCGTCACTGCATGCCTTGCCATGCCTGTCAGTAACTCAACAAGAGAAAGCTGCGTACTCGCAAATCAAACCGGCGCCCAACGCATGCTGGTTTTTATCGACACCAATCAGGATCGCCAACTCGATATTACAAGTGGCGACATCTTGTTATCAGCAACAGAACCCTTTCTTGGAGAACATACCATCACGGCTAATCGGCAATTTGTTCGCTTTAGCCCAGATGGCACTGCTATTGGCACCAACATGACGTTCCGGTTTTGTATCGACCAGGCCCCCCGAGTAGATATCATTATTTCGCCATCCGGCCGTAGCAGAAGCGAAAAAAAGGGGCTGAGTTGTTCTTAGCCCCTTTTATCCCTCTGTCACACTCCATCAACAGTGTTATCTGGGTTGGATTTCATCTTGCTTTTTTGCATCAGCCCGCGAAAAGGTGGCCGCCAAAGGAACGCACTCGATTACCTCTGTTACAAGATGTACTACTCCATCAATCTCATAACCTTTCTGTTTAAACACACGAACCAGATTTGCCTTGCTGGTGTCGGCAACGGGCTGCTGCAGCACTATTTGTGCGCCCCCTTCCAAGGTCACATAGCATTTCATATCCTCAGTTTGCGCCTGAGCCAGCAAGGGTAAGCTCACACACCAGAGCAGCATTCGATTCATCTCTGTTCTCCTTCATAGAGGTAGATTTTCTTGGGAGACATATCCATCTTCGCCTCCTCTGCACCTTGCGAACACTCACCTTTGCCAGTACAGCGCTCAGATTCTCCCTGTCCATCATCTTTGAGGATGATCTCCTTGCCGGGTGCACCGCCGATAATCCTGATCCGGCCATCGTCACCACCGTGGATAACCAGATCATCGGCCACTTTGTTTTGCACCTCGACATAGCGCTGGATCACCTCCTGATTGGCGCTATCGAGTACGTATTTGAACGATGTGCCGTAGTGCATATCAATCATATACTGGCGCATGGCGCCAATCGATTGAATGGTGCACTGCTGGAAGTCCTGCACTTGTGGCAGAAAGGAGGTGAAATAGAGCTTTCCTTGCAGCACCAAACCTGAACCCATGGATTTTTCGCCGCTCTCGTTAAGCCAGAATTTCCATCCCAACTTGCTGGTCAACGCCTTGGTGGTATTGACTGCCTGCTCTTCATTCAAACCAGCAAAGGGGTCACTGGTCACGTCATAGAGATCATTGAGCGTGATCGCGGCTGGCACAGAGGGTTCTGACGTCCCTCCAAACAAGGTTGGATTGACATGGTAGTCACGTAGCATCACATACACATTTTTGGTGGTTGCCTCCGAGGAAGGTCGGTTTCGATCACCACTCCCAATCAACACAGCATCAAACGGGCGCTCACTGTAGAGGTAATTGGTGCCATCATATTTCCAGCCCTTGTTGATAGTGCGAACCAAAACCGGCTGCGTAAAGAAGCGGCGGTCATCTTCCAGCTTCTTGGCAGTACCTGTTAAATGGGTATTGCCCAGACTGGCAAACTTGATGGCCGTCCACTTGGCTTTTTCTGTCCCCTTCATGTCGATGCGCCAGATCTGACCGCCGGTATCACCCGCATAGATCCTGTCAGAGACACCATCTCCATCGCTGTCCAGCACAGAGACCGAGCCTGGCATGCTGTAAACCATGCCTGCAACTTGCTTGTTCGTTGCACTAGCTGCATCTGGAGTGAAGCTGAATAACAGAGTACCAGCTTCAGCATCAACGATATAAATACCCAACCCTTCACTGTCTTCAACCCCTTGACCCAAATAGCTCTTTGATTGGTCATACCCCCCAGAGAATATCAAAACAGGCTTATAGTTTTTTTTACCAGCGGTTTCTGTGTAATACCCAGGGATAAAAGCTACCTCAGGGATCGACCAAGTTTCACCGAGCCTGCCAAAGCCAGCACTTTTTTTGTCCAACCGCCACATAAGCGAGGGAGAATCCGGATTGGATATATTCAAAGCATAATAGGCCTTGCCACCGCCCCGTAACCCTGTAAATAACCATACCTTATCACCTTGTGACGACTGGATATAACCATCTTTGACTTGCTCATTGACCAGCACGGTAGGTGATGAATCCACACCATAGAGATGCACCGATGATTCCAGGTTCTCTCGCAACGCTTTCTGATTAGCGATAAATTGATAAGGCATGGCGGCCCAGCTTTCATCAACGGTGGAACCGCTGTCTTTGAACATATGCAAAAAGCCAGCATTGGTTCCCATCACGATTCGCAGGTCAGGTGTGCACGATGTCTGTCCTGTTAACTTTGTACAACCATAGTTGATAACTAATGGCCGAGAATGCAGAGGATCACCAAGAATATGCTCCCGAATATCCGTTTTGCTTCCATCCTGATTTTCATCAAAAGCATCCGCCCCCTTGACCCAATTAAGCAGATCATCCATGTTATCCGTGCTATTGAGGCTCATTACTGTGCGTAACTGAGTAGCCCCACCCGCCATACTTTCAAGGGTAGACTTGCTAAATGAGATTAATGCATTTGTGGTGCTTGCGGAAGGCGGAATAATATAAATATTACGATTAGTTTTCGCTGCCAACATCTCTTGTATCCCCCCCTCAGCAACCTTGTTGCCATCGCTGGTTGAGGACCAGAAGGTTATCGCAGCTTCAAGAATAGTCCCGTCGCTAGCGATCGCAGGCATACCACTTTGATCAACCACATATCCTTTATCAGGGGCTAAAGCCAGCTTTTTCAGATTCCCTTTCCATCTCGGGCCAGCCCCCGGTTCAAACATGGCATAGTAAATATTATTCAGACTACGAGTACGGTCAAAGTTATTGGTGGCAATCGCTGGCGAGACAAGTGATGTGTTCATTTTCAGAATAGCCAACAATGAAGATTTTAATGCTTCGTTCAGCTGCGTCGAATCTGTAGCTGGATAATATTTGCCGCCGCCTCTGCGCGCAGTTTCAGCCAATAAATTACCAGCCCCTTTTATCGCCTCATCACCAAATCCCACTGTAAAAGTAGTAACAGTCTGCTTGCCAGTAGAAGATGTATTGATATCATTGTTTTTCATATAGCCAGCGAGAGCAGCCAAGTAGCTTTTTGCATTACTCGAACCATAACCGACAGAACCACTATAACTAGGTTTATTCGGATCAGTAGAGCTACCTAGTAAATTTATGACTAAACTATCCGCTGCCATATCATTCGTTGGCGCACCATCCGTCATATATATTACATAACCGTTACTGGAACACTTATCATAAGGTGTTTTATATTTCTTGAGTGTTATTTCTGCATTGAGATCACGTGGAGGCTGTATATCACCACCGTCATCACCAAAGTAGACATCGCGCCCACCAAAATAACGATACGCTTCATACATTGTTTCGCACAATGGAGTGTTTGTCTCCGCTGTGAGACTATTTGACTTATCGATTAAGTCTTGCGAGCCTGTCTTACCATTAGTTAAAACTGTGTCATTTCCGATTATTTCTCTAATAATTCGACCGCCATTATTACTACCATCAGTATTTCTGTTAAAAACAGCCAAGCCAAAATCCACAGCCGGAGTTGAGCGCACAAGCTCTTTAAGCGCCTGCTTAGCTACAGTCAGCCTAGACACTGATATATTCGCTGGCGCATGATACCAACGAAGATAATTAGCAGTATAAATAGTCAAACTTTCAGCACCTCCTGTAGCAGGAGCTACAGGCGATAGACCATCTTGCCATGGTTTGCTAACACTGGTGCTAGTGGTATTCACGGGGTAGCCTGCCATTGGTATATATGAGCCACTGAAACTGCTATTATTGTTATTTTTTGCCGTGATATCTTGTTGACATTCAACAATCTTTACATCATTTTCATTATAATTTTTTAATGGTTTCCATTCACCTTTCTTTTTAGTTCCAGTTCCAGACTCAACATAATTCCAAAATACGGAAGAGAACAACCCATCATTATTCAATACGTCTTTTGATGTACCGCACGCATTTACATTATTAAGAAATCTTTTTGAATACCCAGAGTATAAAATATCAGGAGGGGTTCCACTGGTGGAATAGTACAAATAATTTTTACTTCCATCATCGTATTGCAATTTTGGATAAGAAAATTCAGGATCATACTCATCTTTTGCCATCAATGTAGTCGACCCCATACTACCTGAATTATCGAATATAAAGAGAACCTTTGGCCGAAAATCACCAGCCTTTGCAAAATCATAAATGAATAATTCAGTATCATCTGAATAACCAGAGCCCACAGCCAAAGATGTGCTGGATATTCCACTACACAACACCAGCAAGCTTGTTAGTACACAGTTCCTGATGTTCATATTCTGCCCCCTAATTGGCACTGAGCAAGGGTTGTTCTACCCCGGCAGTAAAGGTCATTTGGCTATTCACTTTGCCATAAGCACTGGATGTGGTCGCTTCAGCATAACGACAGGCTGGTGTTACATTCTGGCTACTGGCTTCAAATTTGCGTTTGCATACACTTTCGGTATTGATTGTCAGGGTAGTCGCAGGAGTGGTAGTACCGATTGCCGCTGAAGTTCCAATGGCCTGCGTGGCTATTTTTGTTGAAAGAGCCGCATCCCCCAAAGCAGACTCGAGGGTACCTTCCACTTCGTGTTCTGCTCGTTGCAAACTGGCGCTAGAACCGGCCATTTTCAGACTCATACCACTTGATTGCATCACCACTACCGCAATCAGGGTGAGCGGTACCAGAATGACCAGTGCAACTATCAGTGCAATCCCTTGTTGTTGTTGAAGCGATCTCATGTTCCACTCCGGGTAACAATTTGCTGGTTACGCAATGCAATACTGCTTTCCAATAGCAGACGGCGATAACCATCTCCGCCACCATTGACCGTAATATTACCGAGTTGATAGCTATTGTTATTCTTATAACGACTCGACTCCCGAGCCGCTCTAATCAGTAAAAAAAGCCGAGCGCCCAATACTCGCCCTTCATTCCAACGTTGAGTTGTCATCTGATCCGTGGACATATATCGATCTATGCGTCCATCAGGGATCAAGGAATCGTCAACACCATACAGCAGAACCATATGTTCAACGCCCTCAGCCATAGCGCCACCAATCAGAGATGAACCACCATTGACGGTCAAATAGCGCTTGCGTAAAACAGGAATACCATCTTCTTGTGATAGGTAATAAATGTAGTGCTGGTATTCCCAGATCTGGCTCTCATTATTGGCACCAAAGAGTGGTCTGGTTTCGCTTCCCTTGATGACTCTCGCCTCCTGACTATTGGTTGCCATATAAAAGCGGTTTGTATCCAATCCCTCTGATGCTGGTATAGGACGCCCTACCAGTCGCTTGATACTGATTACATCGGAGTTTGCCACTCGATCGTTGGCATCAATACAAGTAAAACCACTCAATCCTTTGCTTGCGGAAACCCGTGAAACCCAAAGCCCGCGAATTGGCCCAAGAGGTGATGGCAAACTACCGACAGAGCGCTCATCCAGGCAATCACTGGCTGATAAAATGGTACTGCCAGTGCTGAGCGACAGTGAGGAGCCAACTTGTGTTGACTGGCCGGTATAAGATCCAAAAAAACCCGCCCATTTGATATCTTGGCTAATCAACCGAATGGCCAATCGACCATTTTCCTGTAATTCACTTTGATCAAAGGCATCTTCAGAGCTGGAGCGAGACATCACAAAAACTGTGAATACCCCCGCCAACAAAAATAGACCGAGCAGCATAGCGACTAGCCACTCTACCAGCGTGAAACCGCGAGAATTCATAAAGTCGTCGTCAGAATAAACTGGCGCCTCGAAAGATTATTTGCTGTCGAGAGTTGACACTCATTGATCAGCGTTGCTGCTGCGGCAGCAGCCCCCCCATCAGATATCTCTTGCTTGCCAGCCCAGAATATTCCGACAGCCAATACATTATTAGCCCGCCGCACCACGCAGCCTATCGGTGAATTCAAGGAAGATGCCGCCCCCGACACACTGGCCCCAAGCAGGGCTTGTTGCCAGTAGTGAAGGTCTGCATTACGTAAATCTGCAGCACTGCACGCGCTGATTGTGCCATCTGCGGCGGCGCATGTCGGACGTGGCAAGTTGGCGGCAAGATTAACGGTCACTGCACCGGATGCGGTCCAGCTATCGCGATTTATCCGTACTCGTTCGACCATATCGTTAGCCAACCAGCTGGCAATAGTGCGCTGACGAGCTTCATAACTGGCAAATTTGGAATGGGTTTGCAAAGCAACCAGACCAAGCAGCCCCAACGACAGGATGACTGCGGTGATCATCACCTCCAGCAGGCTGAATCCTCTCTCATGTGATGAAACATGAATGGCCATGGCTATTCCCAACAGCTATTGCTAGCTGCACCAGAAGCACTTTTGACGCCCAACTGATTAATGGAAAACACCGTGCAATCGGTATCTTTGGCTTGGGCTGTCGTCGCGCCAGCACTGGCTGACAAGGTGTAGGTGTTGCCTGATACGGCAATAGATAATTGATACAGGCCATTCTCAGATGCACTACTGATACCAAGAGCAGCTGCAGAGGATGCATACTGATTGAAATCCATAAAATAGGTTTCTTGCCGATTGGCCGCATTGAGCAGCATGCTCTTGGCTTCGACACGATGACTGCTCAGCACATATTGCTGATAAGAGGGGTAAGCGATGGTGCCAAGAATCGCCACGATGGCGACGACAATCATCAGCTCAATAAGAGAAAAGCCACGAAAGTATCCAATCATATCCCATCCTTGGTGACAGACTGCTTCATAAGTTTAACGCCGAGCCTGTCTCTTGAACAAACCCGGCGTCATTACCAACACATTTTATTCTTAAGCCTTGCTGGCTGCACTCAAATTATTCTAAGTTCGGGAGGAACCTCAAAGACTACGTTCTCTTCACGGCCAGGATGCTCGGCGACCACCTTGCCGCCCAACTCGCGCAGGCGAGTGATGACGGATTGCACCAGCACCTCGGGTGCCGATGCACCGGCAGTGACGCCGATCGCCGTTACCCCTTCCAACCAGCGGGCATCAATCATCGAGGCATCGTCGATGAGGTAGGCCTTGGCGCCCACCTTCTCGGCCAGCTCGCGCAGACGGTTGGAGTTGGAAGAGTTGCGAGACCCCACCACCAGCATGGCGTCCACCAGCCCCGCCATCTCCCGCACCGCATCCTGACGGTTCTGGGTGGCGTAGCAGATATCGTCCTTGCGCGGCCCCTGGATCTTGGGGAAGTGCTTGCGCAGCGCATCGATCACGTCAGAGGTCTCATCCACGCTCAGGGTAGTCTGGGTGACGAAGCAGAGGTCATCCGGATTCTTCACCTTGAGCTTGGCGACATCTTCCGGCGTCTCCACCAGATACATGCCGCCTTCGCGATTCTCGTACTGCCCCATGGTCCCGATCACCTCGGGGTGACCGGCGTGGCCGATGAGCACCGCTTCGGAGCCCTTGCGGCTGGCGCGATGAACCTCCATGTGCACCTTGGTCACCAGCGGACAGGTGGCATCGAATACCTTGAGGGCGCGGGACTTGGCCATCTCGCGTACCGTCTTGGCCACGCCGTGGGCGGAGAAGATGACGATGCTGTCGTCCGGCACCTCGTCGAGTTCCTCGACGAAGACTGCTCCCGCCTCTTTCAGCTTGTTCACCACATAACGGTTATGCACCACTTCGTGACGGACATAGATGGGGGCACCGAACTTCTCCAACGCGCTCTCGACGATGCTGATGGCACGATCGACACCGGCGCAGAAACCACGAGGGTTAGCGAGCAGAATATCCATTAGTGCACCTTCTCCTCATCATCAACGCCCAGGATCTCCACCTCGAAGGTGACGGTATGACCGGCCAGGGGATGGTTGAAATCGACCGTGACCGACATCCCGGCTACCGCCCGGATGATGCCCGGCAATTCGCTGCCATTGGGCTGATCGAACAGGATGATGGTGCCGACTTTTGGCTCCACATCGGCGCCAAACTTGGCACGATCGAGATGGTAGATGTTGTCGGGATTGGAGAGGCCAAAGGCCTCTTCCGGCGCGAGCGTGAAACTCTTGCACTCCCCCTCGCACAGGCCCAGCAGGCACTGCTCGAAGGTCGGGGTCAGGCTGCCATCACCCATCCGCAAGCGGGCCGGCTTGCCGTGCAGCGCCGTGCTGTCGGCAACCGAGCCATCTTCCAGTTTGATGGAGAAGTGGAACAGCACGCTGCTGTTAGCGGTGATCTGCTGGCTCATGCCTGCTCCTTTTTCTCACCACGGAAACCGTCCAGCACAATCATGGCTGCCCCGATAAAGATAAAGCTATCGGCCAGGTTGAACGCCGGCCAGTGCGCACGCTGCCAGTAGAAGTCGAGGAAATCGACCACATGGCCCAGCACCAGTCGATCAAAGACGTTGCCAAGGGCGCCGCCGATGATGAGTGAATAGGCGATACCGCTCCAACGCTGGGTCACCGACTGCTTGCGCAGCCAGTGGATCAGCAATCCACAGATGGCAAACGCCAGCACCGCGAAGAACCAGCGCTGCCAGCCCCCCTGATCAGCCAGAAAGCTGAATGCGGCGCCCTTGTTGTAGACATGCACCAGATTGAAGAAGGGGGTGATCTCCACCCCCGGGTAACCAAATGGCAGCAACTTGACCACGGCGAGCTTGCTCGCCTGGTCCAGTACAAAGGCCAGCACTGCCAGCCACAGCCAACGCAGGCCGCTTTTATGTTGAGTCATGTTCATCAGGCAAATTGACGCGTTTCGCCGTCACCCTCAACGTTGGTCACACAGCGACCACAGATCTCTTCGTGACCCGCGATGGTGCCCACATCTTCTACATGGTGCCAGCAGCGGTCGCACTTGGCGGCGGCAGACTGGGCAACGCTCAGCCACAGGTCATCACGCTCGGTCGCCACAGAGCCTTCCGGCGCAGTGTCAGCCACCACCACCTTGGCTTTGGAGGTGAGCAGCACGAAGCGCAGCTCATCAGCCAGCGCGTTCAGACGAGCAGCCAGCTCCGGCTTGGCGAACAGGGTCAGTTCAGCCTGCAGGGAGCCGCCGATACGCTTCTCGCCACGGGCCACTTCCAGCGCCTTGTTCACTTCACCACGCACGGCGAGGATCTCGGCCCAGAAATCGTCGTTGAGGGTTTCACCGGCTTCCAGCCCGAACAGGCCTTCGTACCACTCTTCGGTGAAGACGAACTCACCGCGCTCGCCCGGCAGCAGTGCCCAGATTTCATCAGCGGTGAAACTCATGATCGGCGCCATCCAGCGCACCATGGCCTCGGCGATATGATAGAGGGCGGTCTGGCAGGAGCGACGGGCCAGGCTGTCAGCCTTGGCGGTGTACTGGCGGTCCTTGATGACATCCAGATAGAAGGAGCCCATCTCGATGGAGCAGAACTGCATCAGCTTCTGGGTCACGCCGTGGAAGTTGTACTCGTCGAATGCGGCCATGATCTCGGCCTGTACTGCTTTGGCACGACCCACAGCCCAGCGATCCACCACCACCATGTCGGCAGGCTCAACCATATCGGTCGCCGGATTGAAGCCGTTCAGGTTGGCCAGCAGGAAGCGGGCGGTGTTGCGAATACGGCGATAAGCATCAGCAGAGCGCTTGAGGATCTCGTCGGATACGGTCATCTCGCCGGTGTAGTCAGTGCTCGCTACCCACAGACGCAGGATGTCGGCACCCAGCTTGTTCATCACGTCTTGCGGGCTGACCACGTTGCCGATGGACTTGGACATCTTGCGACCCTGGCCATCCACGGTGAAGCCGTGGGTCAGCACCTGGTTGTACGGGGCCTTGTCTTTCATTGCCACGCCGATCATCAGGGAGGACATGAACCAGCCGCGGTGCTGGTCAGAACCTTCCAGATACATGTCGGCCGGGTTGCCGTTGAACTCGGGACGGGCATCGACCACGGAGGAGTGGGTCGAACCGGAGTCAAACCAGACGTCCAGGGTGTCAGGCACCTTGTCGTACATGTCAGCATCGCTGCCCAGCAGCTCGGCCTTGTCCAGATCCCACCATGCCTGGATGCCGGACTGCTCGACCCGCTTGGCCACTTCGTGCATCAGGCGCACGGATTCCGGGTGCAGCGCCTGAGTCTCTTTGTGGACAAACAGGGAGATAGGCACACCCCAGGTACGCTGACGGGAGATACACCAGTCAGGACGGTTCTCGACCATCGCCTGAATACGGTTTTTACCCCAGGCCGGTACCCAGCCGCTCTGGCCTTGCTGGGCAATGCCGTCCTTCTCGATGCGCTCGATCTCTTCCAGCGCGCGCTGGCGCAGACCCTTCTGCTCCATGCTGATGAACCACTGCGGGGTGGCACGGAAGATGATCGGGGTCTTATGACGCCAGCAGTGCGGATAGGAGTGGTTGAACACCTTGTGATGCAGCAGGGCGCCGCGCTCGGTCAACACCTCGACAACCGCAGCATTGGCCTTGAACACGTGCTGGCCGGCAAACAGTTCGGTATCCGGCAGGTAAACGCCGTTGCTGCCAACCGGGTTGGCCACTTCCAGACCGTACTTCTGACCGACCACGAAGTCTTCCTGACCATGGCCAGGAGCGGTGTGCACGGCGCCGGTACCGGCATCCAGGGTAACGTGGTCACCCAGCACCACCGGCACGTCGAAGCTGTAGAAGGGGTGGTTGAAGCGCAGCAGCTCGAGTGCCGCGCCCTTGGCGTAGCCCAGATTGTGGAACTGCTCGATACCGGCACGATCCATCACGTCCTTGACCAGCTCGGCGGCCAGGATCAGACGCTCGGGATGCTCGCCTTCCACCTGCACCAGCGCATAGTCGAGGTCGGCGTGCATGGCGATGCCGCGGTTGGCTGGCAGGGTCCACGGGGTAGTGGTCCAGATCACCGCAGAGATCGGGCCCTTGCCGGTGTGGCCTTCGGCGCAGTCAAACTTGGCGGCAACAGATGCTTCATCGACGGCCTTGAAGCGCACATCGATGGAGGGGGAGTTCTTGTCGTAGTACTCCACTTCGGCTTCAGCCAGGGCGGAGCCGCAATCGGTACACCAGTGCACCGGCTTGGAGCCTTTGTGCAAGTGGCCGTTTTCAACGATCTTGGCCATGGAGCGGATGATGTTGGCTTCGGTGCCAAAATCCATGGTCAGGTAGGGGTGTTCCCAGTCGCCCAGCACACCCAAACGGATGAAGTCGGTCTTCTGCGCTTCGATCTGGGTCTTGGCGTATTTGCGGCACTCGGCGCGGAATTCGGCAGCGGAAACCTTCTCGCCCGGCTTGCCGACCATGCCTTCTACTTTCAGTTCGATAGGCAGACCGTGGCAATCCCAACCCGGCACATAGGGGGAATCGAAGCCAGAGAGGCCCTTGGACTTGATGATGATGTCTTTGAGGATCTTGTTGACCGAGTGACCGATGTGAATGTTGCCGTTCGCATAGGGGGGGCCATCGTGCAGAATGAAAGAAGGCTTGCCCGCTTTGGCGCGGCGAATAGCGCCGTAGAGATCCTGATCGTACCAACGTTTCAGCATGTTGGGTTCGCGCTTGGCCAGATCGCCACGCATCGGAAACTCGGTTTCCGGAAGATTCAGGGTGTGTTTATAGTCGCTCATCAGTCCTGGGTTCCCTTCTTTTCTAAAAGAGTGCTGGGTAAATTGAATTGTGGCAGCCCGAACCAGGCTCGGGCCGCCAGGGCATCTCGTTCGATCTGCTCTTTCAAGGCAGTGAAAGAGGCAAACTTCTGCTCTTCGCGCAGCTTGTGGCGAAGCAGCACCTTGACCTGCTGACCATATAGATCACCAGAAAAATCAAATAGATGTACTTCCAATCTGGCTTGTGTACCGCTCAAGGTCGGCCGTACACCCACATTGGCTACACCGGGGAAGGTCTTGCCGGAACATATCACTTCCACCGCAAACACGCCACCGACCGGGATCACCTGGCGCTTGAGGGCCAGATTGGCGGTGGGAAAACCTATGGTGCGCCCCAGCTTGTCGCCGTGGGCCACCCGGCCGCTAATGGTATAGGGGCGGCCAAGCATCAGCTCCACCTCCGCCATCCGGCCCGCTTTCAGGGCCTCGCGTACGAGTGTGCTGCTGACCCGCTGCCGTTCGAGCTGGAAGCTCTGGGTACTGATCACCTCGAAGCCGAAGCGATGACCCGCCTCCTCCAGCAGGTGGAAGTCCCCTTGCCGCCCCTTGCCGAAGCGAAAATCGTCGCCGACCACCAGGTAGCGCACCCCGAGCTTCTCCACCAGCAACTGCTCAATAAAGGTCGAGGCCGCCTGCTCGGCAAAGCGGTGACTGAAGCGCACGCAGAGCATGCGGTCGATCTGCAGACCCTTGAGCGCTTCATACTTCTCGCGCAACCGGCTCAGCCGGGCGGGCGCAGCTGTGCCGGCAAACAGCTCCAGCGGCTGCGGCTCAAACAGCATGACGCAGGCGGGCAATCCCAGCTGGGCCGCTTTCTCCTTGAGACGTGCCAATACCGCATGGTGACCCTGATGAACCCCATCAAAGTTGCCAATGGTTAATACACATCCCCGGTGACGGGGCTTGAGATTGTGAATGCCGCGAATAAGCTCCATCAGTGCCTTGTGCGTTGCTGCCATGGAAATCGGCGGATTATATATCAGGCAGCAGGCAGGGTCAGCCCTCATAGCCTGATTTCAACTATCCGGGCCCAATCACGCCCCCTGCGGCGCCATGAGGCACTATCCCCATGGCGCCGCAGGATCACGGCTACTGCTGCCCCGATTTAAGGTGACGCGGCCGAATGCCCAGCAGCAGCAACACCACGGCATAGACCGCAGCCCCCAGCGACAGCAGCATGGTCAGCTGCAAACTGGCCTTGCCCATGCTCCATGCGCCCCACTGGGCCAGATCCGGCGACAGATAGGCGAGCACGCCCCCCATCAGCACGCTGGCGACCAGCAGCTTGAGGCAGAACACGCCGGTATGACGGGAGGGACGATAGACGCTCTGCTGATACAACCCCTTAAACAGCAAAGCCGCATTCAGAGTGCCCGAGCAGGCGGTCGAGAGCGCCAGCCCCACATAACCGAGCGGGTAGATGAAGATAAGGTTGCAGACCATATTGGCAATCATCGCCATCACCCCGATCCGCACCGGCGTCTTGGTGTCCTGACGGGCGTAGTAACCGGGCGCCAGCACCTTGATCAGCATCAGGGAGAGCAGACCGGTGGTGGATGCCAGCAAACTGGCACTGGACATGCTCACCTCATGCAGGCCAAATTCGCCGCGCATAAACAGCACCCGCAGAATCGGCTCGCGCATGACCGCAATGCCGATCATGGCGGGCAGGCCGAGCAGCATCACCATCCGCACCCCCCAATCCATGGTGCGGGAGAAGTCGGCCGGATCGGCATCCACATGCTTCTTGGCCAGGGCAGGCAGGATCACAGTACTGATGGCCACCGCAAAGAGGCCGAGGGGGAACTCCAGCAGGCGATCCGAGTAGTAGAGATAACTGATGGCACCGGTCGCGAGGAACGAAGCCAGCATGGTGTTGACCAGCAGGTTGATCTGGCTGACCGAGACCCCGAACAGGGCCGGGATCATCAGTGTGCGGATCTTCACCACCCCAGGGTGATGCCATCCCCACTTGGGCCACACCAGCATGTTGATTTGGCGTAAAAACGGGAACTGGAACAAAAACTGTACCAAACCACCCAAAAAAACACCTATCGCCAGCGCAATCTCGGGATTGTCCATCAGCGGTGCAATCCACCAGGCAGCCGCAATCATGGTGATGTTGAGAAACACCGGCGTGAACGACGAGACCGCAAAGCGGCCGAAGGTGTTGAGAATGGCCCCCGCCATGGCGGTAAAGGTGATGAACCAGAGGTAGGGGAAGGTGATTTTCAGCATCAGACTGGCGAGCTCGAACTTCTCGGCCGCAGGGCCGCCATACAGCCAGTCCCAGAACCAGCCCCAGCCAAACAGCGCGGTCAGCACACCCGACCCCAGCACCCCGAGCAGGGTGACCACAGTCACTATGCCCCCCAGCGTGCCCGCCACTGCTGCCAGCAATTCACGCACGTCCCCCTCGTCGCCATTTTTCTTGTACTCCGTCATCACGGGAACAAAGGCCTGGTTGAAGGCACCTTCGGCGAACAGACGACGCAGAAAGTTGGGAATGCGATTGGCAAAAAAGAAGACGTCGGCGGCCACCCCGGCACCAAGCAGATTTGCGATGACCACATCGCGAACCAAGCCCATTACGCGGGATGCCAGCGTCATTCCGGACACTATCATGCCGGATTTGATCAATTTCTTACTCAAGACGAGGCCTCTGGAACTGTCAGAATGAAAAGAATGCTGCTAGAATCGGCCGACAGTTTAACCGTCTCCCTACTGACACACCACCGGGAGGCGGTGTTTATTTGCACAAATCATTTGACAATATGTGGTTGGAAGGGCATATTTCCGGGCCTTTTCAATACACTCGCTAAGACAGTTTTAGGAGTTTTACCTTGGCTAACATCAAATCTGCTAAGAAGCGCGCTCTTCAGTCAGAAAAACGCCGTCAGCACAACGCCAGCCGTCGTTCCATGACCCGTACCTACCTGAAGAAAGTCATCGCTGCTATCGCCTCTGGCGACAAAGCTGCTGCGACTGCCGCTTTCGCTGTTGCTCAGCCGATCATGGATCGTATGGCGACCAAAGGCCTGATCCACAAGAACAAAGCTGCTCGTCACAAGAGCCGCCTGTCTGCCCAGATCAAAGCTATGGCTTAATCAGCTTCTGCTGATCAAAGCTAAAAAAACCGGCCTTAGTGCCGGTTTTTTATTTATCTGCGCTGCAATAAAGTCGATGCAGCAAACTGATCATTTCACGCACCTCGTGGCTGCGCAGCGAATAGTAGACTGTCTGGGCCTCTTTGCGCGTCGTTACCAACTCATCCCGCCGCAACAGCGCCAAATGCTGTGACAAGGCCGACTGACTCAATCCCAATCGCTCGTTGAGCTCCCCAACCGACAGCTCCCGCTCCAGCAACTGGCACAGAATAAACAGCCGCCGTTCGTTGGCCAGCGCCTTGAGCAGCGCCACAGCCTGACTCGCATTGGCTTCCATCTCTTCAAGTTGCATCACATCTCTCCTCTACCACTCATCGCCGATGATACGTGGTGACGGGTCGTTTTAAAACGACAGGGTGGCTGGCTGGATGGCGGAGAAGTTCTCCTCCCCGGCAAAAAGGAAGGTGAAATCACTCTCGCACACCCGTTTTACCGCCGGATGCTGGATCATTCGCTCGGCGAAGATGACGTAGTACTCCTCCATCAGATCCTGGGTCTCGCCCAGCAACATCACCCCCTCCCCCTCCAGGATCTCCTCCCGATAGATGGTGGGAGCCATGAAGATCCCCTGATTGAAGAAGCCAAACGCCTTCATCAAAGCCGCGTCATCAAACTCGCCGAGAATGCTGGGAGAGACCCCCTGCTGCTCGAACCACTGGGTCAACTGTCGCCCCATGGCGGTACGACGACCGGGGATCAGCAGCTTGCGCTCCTCCAGACAGGCAGGGAAAGGCTTTTCAGGCAGCGGCGCCTTGCAGAAGAAGCTGACACCACAGCCGCCCAGTCGTTTGGAGAGCAGCCCCGCATGTTGGCTGGAGTCCACCGGACAGTCGGAAAGGATCATATCGAGCTTGTGCTCGCTCAGCTGCTCCAGCAGCAGTTCGTGGGTCGATTCGAAGCAGCGCAGGTGAATGGATCCATCATTCGGAATAACAGAGAGCAGCACGCGGCTGGCAAGGCGCTTGGAGAGGGCATCGGCGATGCCGACGTCGAACAGGATCTGGCTCTCCTTGCGGTAGTTGACGATATCGAGCATCTCGTAGGAGAGGCTGAACATCTTGTCGGCATAACGAAACACCAGCTGGCCCAGCTCGGTTGCCTCGAGCGAGCGCCCCTTGCGCTTGAGCAGCTTGCCCCCGAGGCGCTGCTCCAGCAGCTTGATCTGGCCGGTGACCGTTTGCGGGGTCAAAAAAAGGGCTTCCGCTGCCTGGGTAACGGAGCCCTTTTTCTGAGTCATCCAGAAATAGTAGAGATGGTTGTAATTGAGGTGTGACATGACGGCGCTATCCCTTGATTTTCAGGCGTACAATGGGGAATAAGGGGCGATAAAAGCGAATAATCCTAAGCTATGCCGCCATTTTGTCGCCACACTTCCAGCGGGTTTAATCGGGCGGCATCTTCCAAATGGTCGGGTGCGAAGTGGGCATAGCGCATCGTGTCACGGATGTTCGCATGGCCCAATATCTTTTGTAGAACCAAGATATTTCCGCCATTCATCATGAAGTGGCTGGCGAACGAGTGGCGCAAGACATGGGTCAGCTGACCATCAGGCAATTCAATGCCGGTTGTTTTAAGTGCCCTGCCGAAATCCAGATAGCAGGGCTGAAACAGCTGGCCGCTCTTGCTACCCGTCAGCAGCTCATCATAAAGCGCTTTGCTGATCGGCACCGTCCGGTTTTTGTTGCCCTTGGTGTTTGTATAGGTAATTCGGTACGGGGTGACCTGCGATGTGGTCAATGATTCCGCCTCACGCCAGCGCGCGCCGGTCGCCAGACAGATTTTGATAATGAGCGCCAAATCAGGGTTCGGGTATCGCTGCGCCGCCGAGAGCAGATCGGCGATCTGCCACTGCTGCAGAAAGGTCATCTCGGGATCGGGGGTCTTTACTGCGGTGGTAGTCTGCAATGGGTGCGGGTGAAGCCATTCCCCCAAACGGATCAGCTCACCAAACACCGCCTTGAGGAATGCCAGTTCCTGATTAACCGTGCGCGCTGTGATGGCCTTTTTTGCTCCGACATTCCAACCGTTATCGATTTCACCAGCCATTCGCTTGGCGCGGTAATGCGCCCACATTTTTGGGGTGACCTCAATCGCCTTCGGGTTTCCCATGCCGTTGCAGATGATCTGCAGCTTGGCCAGCCGGACCTGCTGACGCTTAAGGGTCTGCCCATGCAACTTGAACCAGAGATCGATCAGGTCTTGCAAGGTGCGATGCTCTTTCGCCTCTTGCCCTAGCCAGGGCTTGGCCTGATGCTCATCCAGGGTGAAGCGCTCCCAAGCCAAGGCTTCGCCCTTGGTGGCGAAGCGCTTGCGTTTGCGCGGGCCGTCTCGACCTTGGGGATAGACCTCGGCAAGCCAGAGCTTTGGCTTGCCATCGTCAAGTTTGCGGACGGTCATTGCGGTAATAAACCTGTTACGAGGTAGCCTGTAGGTTAATTAATCGCCGCAGCATCAAGCTTTGAACCATCATCAAAAACATAGATTTCAGGAGTCCATTCAAATTTCATTTTTTTATGGTCTATGCTTCGTAATTTTTTGTCGGAATCAATGAACTGGTTGTAATCGATGCTGCCTCGATATATGGATTTTCCTTTGGCTGGAACAGGCTGATAGTTGGATAGTCGAACAGCTTTGATAATTTCGCCAAACATATCCTTGAGAATGACAACACCTTTCACCCCTGATATTTCCTTGTCGGTCTTGTTTCTAAAGCCAATAGCAATATCAAAGCTGTCTGAGTAACGTTTTGCACCAGCATCAGCAGGGACGAATTTGAAGGTGAGCAATACGGCATCAACAGCACTGTTCATCTTGGCCAGGGCATCTTCTTGTGCCCGTTTAACCTGCTCTTGCTTGGCTGCCTTCTCCTGCTCCTCACGCGCCTTCGCTTCAATCATTGTGCGCTGGGCCTCAATGGCTGCACCGATTGTCTGACCTTCAGGAACTCCCTTCCCGCCAAAAGCCTCAGACATGACAGCCGCAACCATATAGCCTTGCAGCAACTTACGGTCATCTTCATTCAGCTGTTTGATGGCCTCAGTGAACTCACTATCCGTCTTCCACGTTGACATATTGTCAGGGAACGGCATTTCTTTTGGATCTTTGCCGCAGCCGAATAATGAGGCGGATAACACTAGGGCTAGGATTGCTGCTTTTTTCATTTAATTTAATCCCGCGGAGAAGTAAGTCGAAAATATATCAAGGAAAATCATCGCCACCACCAGGTGGCTGGCAGCGATGAATTCTGTTCAGCGTCATCCGCCAGCCAACTAAAAATCCATATTTTCGTAAAGCTAGCAGTGCATATTCAGAACAAGAAGGATTGAAGCGGCAACTGCTACGAAGTGACTTAGGCGCAACAACTCGGTAAAAATAAATCGCTCGAATACTTAAACAAACAAGCATTAGACGGGCTTGCGGAACGTGATGACATAATAGGAAGTAACGCCTGCTTTCTTCCCAGACAAGGCACCAAAGCAACCAGGTTGAACATCAACCTCAAAAGAATCTACTCGCTGAAACTCCCAACCATCTACGGCCTGAGCGTTTACCGTGTTTTGTAAATAACTTGCCGCCGCGCCTTGAGCGTTATCTTTGCCAGTGATGGCGATAGTTGGGGGCACTTGGATCATTTTATAGGTGTACATAACGCGTCCTTATCGTTTTCTAAAAATGCGGTGCTCGACCATCACGCCAATGATCTCGATATGCTGCCGGTCGGAGTACATGGGCGGGTAATCGTCATTGAGCGGAACCAGTTCAAACACCTCTTGACCGTGCTCATCGATGCCGCGGGGGCGGTACTTCTTGAAGGTAGCCTCGTCGCTGCCGTTTTTGGCCACAACGAAATCCCCCGGGCGGGGCTGTTCGTCGGGGTCAACGATCACCAAATCACCCTCATTAAATTGCGGTGACATCGAGTTGCCGCGTAGCCAGAGACCAAAGCCACAAGGGCCGATATCTACGCTCGCCGTCACATATTCGACATTGCCATCGAAGGTGCTGGCCTGTTCGCACATCTCCCGCCAATTGCCCGCCTGCACATAACTCAGGATCGGCACTCGTCCGCCCTGCGGAATAATCGCGGGTTCAACGTTGCGGTAGCCAGGGAACGGAAGCTCAGTCACCCCGGTCACCCCATCCTCTTTGCCAGTCAGTAGCCAATCGACAGATACGCCTAATGCCGCCGCCAAGTCGTTGAGATAGCGGCCTTTGGGCTGGTTCTGCCCTGATTCCCACTTACCGACAGAAACATCGGCTACGCCAACGGCTTTGGCTAGCGCTGTTTTGGAGAGGCCAAGGGCTGACCTTCTACTGAAGATGCGATCTGAAATATGCATAAAGCTAGCTTAACCTTGGCGACCCGATCTTAAGCTTGCTTATGGTTCGAACCTAAGATAGGATGCAATCAATCCGAACTTAAGATCGACAACAGGGGATGTATGAAAAAAGCAGATGCCATCAACTACTTCGGCTCAGCAGCTGAGCTGGCCAAGAAGCTGAACATTTCAGAGGCGGCAATTTCTCAATGGGGCGAAACCATCCCCAAAGGCCGTGCCTACCAGATTGAGGTACTGACCGGTGGCAAGTTGAAGGCCGACCCCATCACGCCAACCCCTGATAACAACGCACAGTAAGGGCCTCGCCATGACGCCAACCATCCCCGTTTATACCTTTCCGGTTTGTTCAAAGGAGAAGTTCGCCGAGCTGGCCGGTTTCACCGAGGACTTCGTCCAGACCATGATCGAGGACGGTCGTTTGCCCACCCTGCCAAAAACAGGTCGGCGTCAGAAGGTACTCATCAATCTCGAAGCGCTGCGCCTGCAGTGCCAAGCCTCCGCGTTGGTTTCACGTTGAGCTGCCATGCAGCCAGCTAACCATAGCGAACTTTGGAGGGAAATTAGAGTGTCAAATAAACCCAACCTTTCACACAGCCACTTTGTTGGTGCCATCGACCGTTTTAAAGAAACGCATAACATCAGCCAGTTGGAACGCGCGCTCGGCATGAAAAGCGGCGTGCTGCACAACAAGCTCAACCAGGCATGCGAAAGCCACAAGCTAACGGCCTTCGATCTCATCGCGCTGTATCACGCCACAGACGGTGACGAGACCCTGTTCGACGGCATGCTGATGGAATGCAAGCTCACCGCCATCGCCATTCCAAACGCAGAGCGCGCGCCATCACTTCCCCATCAGGCAATCGACCTGAACGCCAAGATCGCCAGCATTGGCCAGCGAACGCTGGAGCTAACCGACCGTGGCCGGATCACCCGTTCAGAACGCAACACCCTGGTGAGCGTGGCCACGTCAGCGATGGGGTCTATCGCCATCTTAATCCACGACATCGAGGCCCGCTTTCAGGCTGTGCCGGCTGTCGCCTGCGCATCAGACATCCTGATGCAAACCATGACCATGTAAGGGGAAACCCATGCAAACCCAACGTATTGACCATGAACAACGCAATTTGGCTGGCCTGACGCCAGACGAACAAGCCGCGATGAACACCGCAGGATTAATGCTGGTGCGCGAGATGTTCGGCAAGACCCGCAGCCGCCTGGACTCCGACTGGTTGGCCATCAGCACCGCCAAAAAAGCAGCCATCTGCACCATCGCCCGCCAGCCACGCGGTGAGCTGATGACTGCCACCCTGTCTGCCCTGCCCCATGGGCAGCGCGAGGCGCTCCGTCTGGCGGTGTTAGCGCTGGATTATCAGGGGGAGTTTCGCGGCGGCTGTGACAGCAAGGTGTGGCACCCGGCTCCGGTGACCCGCGCTATCGGCGATATCGAGAGAGAGAAGAAAGAGAGAGCCGCAAAGCTGCGGATGAAACGTGCAGTGCTGGCGGCAAGCCAGATGACGCCAGGCCCGCGAGCAATCGGGCAATAAAAAGCCCGCTTAACGGAGCAGCAACTCCAAGCGGGCCTTCATTAATCAATCCATAGGACGAATCGACATGCCAACTTTAGCGATCCCCTGCGCGATGCGCAACCTTCGCATTCAACAACGCAAGCTGGCGGGCCGTTATGGCTCCCGCCTTACTCAGCACCCTGATGGTATTGCGCTCGCCGAGCGTTCAACTGCACTGGCTTGGGCATCCCTGTTCAGCTGCATCCATCCCTGCACCACTCAACAAGGAGTCTGACCATGACCGCACCCATGACCGAAATCAATCTGTTGAACCACCATGCCGCCAAGCGTCTGCGCCAGTTGCGGGAACAGATGAGCTTGAGCCGCCCGAAGTTTGCAGACCTGCTGGGCATTCCGCCCACCACGCTCAAAAACTACGAGCTGGGATACCGCGAGATCGGCGGTGGCCTGCTGCTGCTGATCGCCAACCATCCAGGGCTGACCCAGTACACCGGATGGCTGATGACTGGCATCAATGCCAACCAGCAGCAGCCGATGCTGGATGTGGCGGCAACCAAACCGCACCTGCTAGCCGACCATCACGAAAACAAAAAGGGGTCAGCTTACACCCAAGGGTTTAACCGTGGCTGGACTGAGGCGGCCGTTCATCCCATCAAACAGTTCCCTGGTATCGACCAAGCCTTCTATGAACAAGGTTGCCACGACGGCCGCAAAGCCTTTGAGAAGACGTCTGAAACATGGTTCAAACCACTATTTCCGAAGAACAACGAGGCGGTGGCATGAGCATCGACGCCATTCATATCGCCAAGCGCGCCGAGCAGGCCGTGCTGCCGCTGCTGACCGAACTGCTGGCCAGCAATGAACAAGCCAACCGGATCGCCTTGGGCGAACTCTACTCGGGCGACCAATACATCCAGGTGCAACTGGTGGTGACCAGCTGCCCTGCTGATCTGCTCGATGACGACTCAGTGATGGGGGACGAGGAATGAGCCAAGACCTGATGTTCCTTCGCTTGTTTAACGAGTTCGCGGCCGCAAACCCACAGGCAGCCGATGAATGGCTGTTCGCTGAGGGGAGAAGCGGTTTTACGTGGGATCTCGAAGAAGATCGGCTGGTCTTCCAGCCGCAAGACGATGCAGAGCCGGTGGAGTTTGATGACCTGCCGTTTATGGCTGACCCGTTCTTCATTGGCGCTGATATGGCATCTGGCCCTGATGAAACCGTGTTTAGCAAGCCAATGGCCAATGAGCCGATCCGCCCTAATCGCTTGAGCGTTATCCGCATTAGCTTCTTTGTGCTGTGCCAAGGCTGCCTGCGCACCTCGATCTGCTCCAAGGAAAAGCAATACGGGATGGAGTTCTGCCAGTGCGGCGGCCAGTGGTGCGGCTGTGCTAACTGTAACGAAACTGTCAGCGCGCTGCTGAAAGGCGAGCGTGATCAAAACAAGCTGGGCCTGCAAGTCCCGATCTCAAGCTGGTCACCGGCGAACGGGTGCTCGGTGGTAGGGGGTGCAGCATGAGCCGCACCACCGGCAACACCATCGCACGTGAGCTATACCCCACCCCGAAAAGCGCCGTTGCTGCCCTGCTGAACTGCATCAGCTTTCGCGCTGGCGACCACTTTATGGAGCCGTGCCGCGCAGAGGGGAACATCTATAACCCTGTGCAACTCCCTGCAGAGCAGAAAGAGTGGGCAGAGATCAGCCAAGGCCGTGACTACTTGGCGTGGGATTTTGGCCGCCAGTTTGACGTAATCATCACCAACCCACCGTTTTCGCTGACCGAAGAGTTTTTGAGAAAAAGCCTGTCGGAGCTCGCGCCTGACGGCACCCTGATTTATTTGCAGCGGGTGAACTTCTTGGGCAGCAGGAAACGAGTGCCGTTCTGGGCAGAGGTTGGCTTTCCGAACAAAACACCGATCTTGGTTCCGCGCCATAGCTTTGTGAATGGCGGGTCTGACTCCTGCGAATACAGCTGGTTTATCTGGGATAAAGGCGGCCGCGTGAACCTGCCGCACGGGCTGAGCCATTTGATTGCGGAGGATGCGGTATGAAACTCCTCAAGCCGTCGCGCCTCACGCTTGAGGCTGAACTCAAGGCCGAACTGGCCACCCTGCAAGACATTGCCGAAGTGAAGCTGACATCCCTGCGTCAGTACCAGACCATGCTCGTCACCATGCGGCGGGGCAATAAGCCCTGTCCAAAATATGCCATTTATCGCCTGCTGTTTGAATGCAGGGTGGAGCGCCGTGCCCGCCTCTATGGGTTAGAAGCCCTCGCTGCTGCCAAGGACAGTTTTGCCAAATGGTACAAAAGTGAGGAGGGCAGCGCATGAACCACCGTTTGATATCCGACATGGAACGGGACTTGAGTTGGTGGTGGGAAGACTTGCGCGGTGCCAGTGCGCGCCTGCGTGACTACCAGCGCCATCTGATCGCCTGTCGCCAGATCTCGCCCCGCCCACGGGCCAGCATTGCGCTGACCCTGCGCCAGTGTGTCGCAGCCCGCAAGCTGCGGGCCCACACCACCCTCGTTATCAAGGCCCGCCGTGGCGGCCTGAGCTCGCTGTTAGGTACTTCCGCACAATGACCAACAAGCACAACACAGGGCCAGCCGCCGAGGCTGGCCAATTTGGTTTTGCCATCACCCGCCTGCCGTCTGCTGCTCATGGACAGCTGCCGCTGTCAAAGAAGGCCATCAGGTCGCGCATTGAATCGCTCTCCAACTCCATGCCAGGTATCAACCTGGCCGATTCGTTTATCGGTGCTGTCGGTGAATATGATCTGGTGTGGGCCGTGCAGCTGCTCGATGGTTTCTCCATGCCGCTGACCCAGACCTTGTTCAAGCAGTACATCCGCCGCCGCAAGGGTGGCACCGCCAGGAAAGCCCGCGATGCCAACATCTGGCTGAGTGAGCGGGTCAGGTGGATTCGCGAACTTGTACTGGCGATCCCGGTCGATGCCCAGCAGTTGCGCGATGACGAAGGCCGCAAGCGGGTCGCGCACTCGTTCGCCAACCAGTGCGCCGCCATCTGGAAAAACATCGAACAGAACAGTACCGCCGGTGAATTGGATCTGCTGGCAACATGGGAAGCCATCAAGCAGCCCGCAGACCAGTGGGGGTTCATCGGCAAGATGCCGGACTTCCAAACCAAAGAGGCGCGGAATAGCTGGATCCTGAGCGTGATGGTGCGCTTGCTCTCTGCCAAGTGGTGGGAGAAGCGCGTGAACCGCTGCTGGGATCGGCTGCAAGAGCACATCGCTATCCTGCTGGGCAAGGTACGCAAGGGCGTCTCTGCCTACGTCTCGAACACCACCATCAAGGTGGTGCGCGAGCGTAAGCGGGCCATGATGCGCTGGCTGGCTGAATCAGAAGTGATGAACGCCAAGCACGATCTGGTGATCTCGATGAAGGATTGCTGGGAGTCCAGCATCTCAAACCCGATCAACCGCCGCGCCGAGATGATGACCCGCATGCGTGGCTTTGAGGATTACGCCGAAGACCAGGGCCATGTGGGGGTCTTTTTCACCTGGACCGCACCGAGCAAATTTCACGCCTGGAAGACCGGCCGCAATGGCAAGACCATTGATAACGACAAGTATGAGGGTGCCACCCCGCGCGAAACTTGCGCCTATCTGGCCAAGCTGTGGAGCAAGAGCCGCGCCGCACTCAAGCGCCACAACACCCCGGTGTACGGCTTTCGGGTCTGCGAGCCGCACCACGACGCCACCCCGCACTGGCACATGCTGCTGTTTATGCGCCCGAGCGATCGCAACAAGGTGATCAGCACCCTGCAGCGCTATGCCCTGACTGACAATAAAACCGAGCTGGAGCGCAACCCCATCGCCGCCCCCGCCTTTACCGATATCACGCCACGATTCGACTGGAAGCTGATCGACCCCACCAAGGGCGATGCCACCGGTTATCTGGCCAAATACATCGCCAAGAACATCGACGGCGCCTATGTCGGTGACGACGAAGAGGCAAACACCCCTGCCGATCAGGGCGCGCTGCATGCCTGCGCCTGGGCAAGTTGGTGGGGGATTCGTTCCTTTCAGCAACTCGGCGGCGCACCGGTCGGGGTGTGGCGCGAGCTGCGCCGCATCAGCAACGCCAAGAAGCATGGCGATTTGGTGGGGCCACCCAAGCCGGTGTTGCAAGACCCGCGCTTTGAGGCAGCCCGCTTTGCTGCCGATAACGCCATCTTTCGCTGCTACCTCGAAGCCATGGGCGGAGCACTGGCCACCCGTGCCGAGCACCCCATCAAGCTGGCCCACCTCATCGAGGAGCAGGCCAACTGCTACGGCGAAGACATCAAACGGTTGATGGGACTGCACACCGCGAACTTGGGTATCAAGACCCGCCTGCAAGGGTGGGAAGTCGTACCCGCCGGCACCCATGCGGCCACCAAAGCCGCAGGGGCTGCCGGTGTGGGTGTGGGTTTAGGTGTTGCAGTTCAGTCGGGCGGCAGCCCGGCACCTTGGAGCTCTGACAATAACTGTACGCAGCCGGATCCAGAGGCGTATGCGGATCAGTTAATGGCAGAGCAATGGGGTTTATCGCCCTTCTCTATCGGACGTTTGCGCTCAGGCGCCAGCGTTAGAGCAGACGGTTTCAGCCTCTGGCTTGAGAACGGTCAGGTGCAGTCTGGCCGTGCACTACCAAGCGAGCCGGATTGGCAGCCAGAGGGCCAGCGGCCAGCCGAACAGGGCCAGCCGGATGAGTACGCAGTGCCCACGGGGGATCAGGACTGGCCAATGTTGGTCGAGCTGTGCGGCAAGGTTTACCAGGCACAAGGCCACGCCGGGGCGCACCGCTGGATCGAGATGCTGCCGGAGCCCTATCAGTCCGAGATGTGGCGGGTGCTGGAGATGCTGGACACCCCGGAGTGGATGCAAGAGCAGAACGACTACAGCGAACAAGCGTGGGAGGTATAGAGGTATGCCGAGAGTGATTGTTGATGGTATCGAGTACGCGCCAAGGGCGGATATACCACCGCCGGATAATGACAAAATCATGAACGCCCTCAAGGAGCTGGTGAGCCTCTATTACTTTGGGGACTGGCACAAGGCGCAGGGGCGAGTTTGGGACGCCATCTGCCACATATCACCCGAATTGGCGGAGCTGGTATATCAAAACCCGACAGCTGCCTATGAGTGCCTGTATCCACGGGATAAGCAAGAAGGATAAATATGAACAACCATCACCAGGGCGCCAGCGCCAAGGCCGTCAGCCGCGAAGAATACCGCAGCCTGGATAATCGGGTGACCTGTATCCTGCAGCAACGCTGGCCAGCCAAAGAGATCAGCCAGTGGGTGGGGATGCTCAAGGGCAAACAGCAGTCTGTGGCCTGCGCCATCCTGCGCCGTCGCCACCCTCGCCCCGCGCAGCTGGCTCTGCCGGCCATAGCCCCCGAGGTGCCGAACCCGTTTCAAGCCAGCGCCAACCGCCCCACTGTGCCGGTGCGCTCAGCCGATGGCCGCACTGTCGGCCGCCGCCATATCGTGGACGGGCTCACCCCAGTGGCCATCGACCAGAGCGGCACCATCCGCTGCGCCGTCACCGGCCGCACCCTCTTTATCGCACCGGGCAGCCAAATCGACCGAGCCAACCCGGGCGCCGCCGAACAGCTCAACAAAACATACCAGCCAGCCCTGCACCAGGTAGTGGCTGACCACCGTCAAATCGAAGCAGGAGAGTAACCATGAATAACGTAATGCTGGATCTGGAAACCATGGGCAAGGGCCCACGCGCGGCAATCGTCACCATCGGGGCCGTGTTCTTTGACCCGATGACAGGTGAACTGGGCGCCGAGTTTGAGGCGCATATCGACCTGAACGATAGTGCCCGCTTCGGAGAGATGGACCCTGACACAATGCTGTGGTGGCTGGGGAAAAGTGACGATGCCAGGGCGGCTCTCAAGCCATCAGGAAAACACCAGCCGTTAAATGATGCGCTTTGGGGGCTCTACGAATGGATGGTGAACGGAAGCGAAGGAAACGACGGAAACCTGAATGTGTGGGGGAACGGAACCAGTTTTGACAATGTGATCCTGCGCAATGCCTGCCAGCAAACTCGAGTGCCACCCGCGTGGCGTTACTGGAACGACCGGGACGTGCGCACCGTTGTTGATATGGGGCGTGACCTGCTGGGCTTTGACCCTAAGAAAGACATGCCATTCGAGGGCGTGGCCCATCGCGCTCTGGACGACGCCAAGCATCAGGCCCGCTACGTAAGTGCCATCTATCAGCGAATGCAGGCAGCGATTAACGGCTACGGCATGGTAGGGGGTGCGGCATGAGAGACCCACGCAAAAATCCGGTACCGGGTGACGTGCTCACCCGCTTCGCTACCACCAGGGAAGTGACGGCCACCAAGCAGAACGAGCGCAGCACCGTCACCCATGTGGTGTACCGCCATCCGGCAGTTGACCTGCCAGAGACAGAAGCCACCATCGCCAGCTGGCGGGGGTGGGCAAAGCAGGATGCCATGGTAGTCAGGGAGGGAACGGCATGAAACTGACTATACCAATCACCCCCATGATGCGAGTTCAGCTGCTCCATGCAGAGAACATCGAGCTTGAGATGCCAGAGCCAGAAAGCCCGTGCAAAGAGTTGCTGGAAGCGCTGAAGCTGTATGAATCATATTGGGAACATAGAATTGGGGTTGTCGGGACTCTATCCAATATGGAAAGCATGATCCGGAATAGCGGGCGCACTGCCATTGCCAAAGCAGAAGGGCGTGAGACATGAGCAACCATATCGACCCGCTCGGCATCATATGGCTGATCGGCCACGTGCTGTTTTATCTGATCGTCATTCCGGACTTGTGGCGCCGTTGCGGATGGGGAAGACAGAAGGGGGCAAGGGATGAATGACGCCACCAAGCGCAAGCAGGCCCAGCGGGCCAGACGGGCGGCTCTCGGTATCAAGCGTGTCGAGGTGGCGCTCTCAGAGCGGGAGCGCCAGCAGCTGGACCACCTGCGCATCGCTCGCGCTGGCAGCGGTGAACCCTACTCAGTAGACGAGTACATCAGCACCCTGATCCGGCGGGACTGGGAGAAGTGGCTGGAACAGGAGGCCGAGCTGAAACAACAGACCTGCCCCAACTGCGACTGTGCACTGCCGCAAGGATGCGGCGGCGTATTCACGGGCCAAGCCGAATGCTGGCACACCCAGGGCGACAAGGAACTGGCCTTGTAAGGGTGAATATGATCGGGAAGGGGAAAATAAAGAGGGCGCTATTGCGCCCTCAATCCATTCAGTACCATCTGCCGCCCCTCTGGCGTGAGTGAACCAACAAGGTTCAATACCAGCTGGCTCGCCGTTCTCGATGAGGGGCTCAGGGGATGCGAATAAGATAGGCACGCAACCCAGCTGTGGCCGCACTCCGCATCTGTGCACTGACAATAAAGGTCAGAAACATCAGGGCTGAGCTTATTGGTCTTGGTAATGCGACCACGCTGGCCACACTCTTTGCAATACACCCGCATCACATCCCCCTTTCTCTTATAAATCAACGAGCTATTATGCCACAAGACACTGTTTATTTATACAGTTGAACCTATCGTTTCCCGAAAATCGACCCATAGCGCACGGGGCAAACCAGCACTGTTTATCGAGTCCTGCACCAGCTCGCACAGGGGCAGCACCTCGTTGCGGGCATAGGTGGCGTCATACTTCTCGGGGTCACCCAAACCACCGCCGCCATTGGTCGGAATGATACCGGCCAGCGCCGCCGGGAAGCGGTGACTGGTCAGCACGTCCTGAGCGGTGATCCCCTTGATGGCCGCGAACTCATCCTTGGTTGCGATATCCCCCACCGGGATCAGCTTGATGCCATCAGGCTTGCCGTCCGGAATGTTGACGAACATCGAGCGGAAGTTACCAACACCCTTGGAGTTGGCGATCATCTGCTTCATCTCCTCCTCGGTGTCATCGTCCATGTTCGGGTCTGTGGCGTAGAAGATGAACCCCATATGGGCACCATTGAGGAAGTATTTGCGGCGGAACAGGGTGGCATCCTGGTTGAGCAGGGCCGACTGCAAGCCGCCAAGATAATCGGGCATGCCATAGACCTGCTGCTCGGGATCGTACTGGGCCAGCCAAATCACATCCTCGGGGCGATAGATGATGCTCGGCTTGCCCTGCTGCAGATAGACAAAGCACCCGTCAGCACGGCGGCGCAGGTAGACGCTGGAGAGCGGATGCAGGGCGACCACTTGCCCGAAGGCGTTGCGCAGCTTGAGCAGGCCACCGTCACCGAATTGCAGGTAATTGTGCACGTAGGCGGTGATGACATTGCGCTGTGTGGTGAAGCGACCAGCCACCATATTGCGCCTCGCCATCAGGATCGCCCCGTGGTGGGCGTTGGCCCGTGCCACCTTGGCCAGCCCCTTGCGATCAATGGGCGGCTGGTAATATTCCCCGTAGGGATTGAAGAAAACGCCGGTGTAATCGGTCATCCAGGCCGTGGGGTCGATGGCCTCCGGCAAGCTGAACGCCACGGCGCTCTTTGCGGGTGTGGCCACCTTGGCCTGTGGTTGCTGTCGTTTGGTCATGCTGCCTTCTTCTGCTGGCTGGTTGTCCAGGTGGATTTACGTTTGCGGTTGGTATCGAGCGGCTCGTTGGCCACGGCGTGGGCAATGGCAAAAAATACATCAGCGTGTCCGGTCACGTTGTCCCGAGCGGCGCGGAACGTCATCTGGCCGCCGCCGGTGGTGCTGCGCTTGATGGCAAGGAACGCCAGCGGGATATCCCGATCCGAGCCGTCCCACTCGATGCGGTTCGCCTCCACCACATCGATCATCTTGAGTACCAGCCGCGATTTGCTCTCGATGCTGTAGTTGATGGGGTGGCACACCCCTTTGAACTCAGGTTTCAACAGGTCATAGACCCCTGAGCCAATGCCGGACACATCGACCCCCAGATAAGTGACCCTGAACTTCTTGGCAATGCGCACGATCTCGCCTGCCTGAAACTGGAAATTTAGCCCGCGCCAGTAGTGCTTCTCCAGCACCCGAAAGCGCTCACCAGCCACCATCGGCGGGGCAACCACCACCAGGGTGGCATTGTCGCGGGTGCGGCTCGGGTCGTAGCCCATCCACACCTCACGCCGCCCAAACGGGTCAGGCCGCCCGGGCTTGTAGTCCTCCCACCGGCTCGGATCCACCCCTGCCCGCTCCATATCCTGGAACTTGAACACCGACAGGGCATCATCGATAAACCGGCACATGTAGAGGCGATCGAACACCTCTTCGGGGTACTCGTCCTTGAGCTCCTCGATGTCGATGAGGTGGCAGCCAAGCCGAATGGCGTCCTCGATGGTGATGACGTAGCGCCACTGCCGATCCGGACAGACGCGGCCGCCGTCGCGCAGGTCGTCCTCACCAGGGAAGTCGATAGCCTGCCGACTTGGGCGAGTACCCTTCCAGCGATCCCCCGTCCAGAATCGATATGCTTCGTGGGTCTTGCTCGATGGAGTCGAGAAAAAGGTCTTGCGCCAGTGGCTCTGGGTCGCCATGGCGCTGGCCACGTCTGACAGCTTCTCGAAGCCGGGGATCCAGAAATACTCATCGATGTAGACGTTGCCGGAGCGGGACTGCGCACTGTTGGAGTTGGTCGAGCAGAAGTGCAGTTCGGCCCCGTTCGACAGGACGATGGGGTTACCGGTAAGGGTGACACCGAGGAAAGTCTGGGCAATCTTGCAGATGTAGGAGCGGAACACCTCCGCCTGGGCGCGGGTAGCAGACAGGAATATCTGGTTGCCGCCGGTCAGTACCGCATCTTCCAGCGCCTCACCGGCGAAGTAGTAGGTCATGCCGACCTGACGGGATTTCAGAATGTTACGGGTGCGCGGCAATGCCGGGTCGTTCTTGGCCTCGCGACAGCGCAGCTGATAGCCAAACAGGGTGCCAAGCCACTCGGCAAAGTCGGCCTCAGTGAGGTGGCCGATCTCGTTCTTGCCCTTCTTGCCGCCCTTCCCTTTGCGGCCGCCGCCATCCTGCCCGCCCCTGCTGCGCGGGGAGCGGTCGGGGGCGGGCTCGTCACCGGATTCAATGCGGGCGGTGAGGGCATGCTGCCGCTCTGCCCGTTTCAGGGCTTTCTCTTTCAGGCTGACATGGTGGCCGACCAGCCGGTCGATTTCGTCGAGCTCCTCGGCGGTTTTCTTCTCTCGCCCCAGCAGATAGTGCAGGCGGCGGGCAATAGCATCCTCTACCGCTTCGTCGGTCAACAGGTCGCGCCAGCCGTATTTCTCGGCCCAGAAGTAGACTACCCTGCAGGAGTTAAGGCCCAGTTCGTCCTTGATCTCCTGAGGGGTCCAGCGCTTAAGATACAGACCCCGCGCAGCATTGCGGAGCTCTTCGGGATACGCCACGGCGCCTCCATCTTGTGAATGATGGCGCCATCATAGCCAGCCACCCGCCCCCACTTATCGCCCTGATGTTCCAACCAATTCGGATATCCCCACGGATCCGAATCGCCTTGAACACAACCGGATGAATACCCCTTGCCGACCCGATAGCCTGAGCCCGTATCAATTGGGAGCAGGCATGAACACATCAACCTTGAGAACTGGCTGGGTCTGTATCGCCAACGAAGGGACAACCGTCGATGGTCGGGAGATTACTGCCGCTTGGCTGACTGACATGGCCGAGACCTACGATCCGGAATACTACACCGCACTGATTTGGCCTGATCACGACCGCTGGTCGAACTTCGGCTATGTACAGGAACTGAAGACTGAAGTCGTTGATGGCAAGCTCAAGCTGTTCGCCATCCTGAGCCCGACTCGTGATCTGGTTTATTACAACCAGGTTGGCCAATACCAGTTCTGTTCCATCGAGCCGCAAGAGCAATTTGCCGATCTGGGACGCACCTACCTGCGCGGTCTCGGCGTTACCGATGAGCCAGCCAGCACCGGCACCACCCACCTGAAGTTCAAAGACAAGAGTGGCAAATCTCGCCTGATTGGCACCAGTGAGCCGCTGGATCTCTCCACCTTCAAACTGCCAAAGAACGAAAAAGCTGACGGTCTAATCGCCAAGTTTTTCAGCTTCTTGGCCAGCCATGGTGAACAGGAAACCAAACCTACCCCCAGCCATCCAGAGGATGAGGAAATGACCAAAGAACAGTTCGACCAGTTGCTGGGTGCCGTCACCGGCCTTGGCACCAAGATCGAAGGCTTTAGCGCGAAGCTGGAAGCAAAACCGGAAGTAAAGCCAGAACAGGTTACTGAACAGAAAGAAGAAGACGACGACAAGTTCAGCAAGCTGAACGAGACCATCACCGGTCTGGCCGCCACAGTCGGCGAGATGAAAGGCCAGATCGACAAGTTCTCCGCCGAGGTGCCGGGTCAGCGACCTGATGCGCTCGGCGGTGACGACACCACCTATAACATTTGCTAAGGAGCATTCAGTGAGCCAAACCCTGACCGTTCAGGCCGAACAGCGCCTGAGCAAATACTGCGATGCCCTGGCAAAAGCCTATGGCATCAACATCACCAAGCTGAATAAACAGTTCAGCGTCACCGGGCCGATTGAGACGACCCTACGCTCTGCCCTGCTCGCCTCGGTCGAATTCCTCGGCATGATCACCTGTTTGGACGTAGACCAGATCAAGGGCCAAGTGGTGCAGGTCGGCGTCGGCAAGCTCTATACCGGTCGTAAAAAAGGCGGCCGCTTCAAGGGCAAGGTCGGCGTGGATGGCAATACCTACGAGCTGACCGAGACCGACTCTTGCGCATCTCTCGACTGGTCAACCCTCTGCACCTGGGCAAATGCTGGTAGCGAAGGCGAGTTCATCAAGCTGGTTGGTGAGTTCGTCAACACCGCATTCGCTCTCGATATGCTGCGGGTAGGCTGGAATGGTGTGTCAGCTGCTGACAACACCGATCCGGACGCTCACCCGCTCGGCGAAGACGTCAACAAGGGTTGGCACCAGATCGCCCGCGAGTGGGACGGTGGCAGCCAGATCATCAATGCCGAAGCGGGCAAGAAGATCTACTTCGACCCGGACGGCAAGGGCGATTACAAGACCCTGGACGAAATGGCGTCTGACCTGATCAACACCACTATCGATCCGCTGTTCCAGCAAGACCCCCGTCTGGTGGTGCTGGTCGGTACCGATCTGGTAGCCGCAGCTCAGGCCAAGCTCTACAGCGAAGCCACCAAGCCGAGCGAACAGATCGCCGCCCAGCAGCTGGCCAAGTCCATTGCCGGTCGCAAGGCGATGATCCCGCCGTTCTTCCCGGGCAAGCGGATGGTGGTCACCACCCTGGACAACCTGCACTGCTACACCCAGCGCGGTACCCGCAAGCGCAAGGCCGACGATAACCAGGACTCCAAGAGCTTCGATAACCAGTACTGGCGGATGGAAGGTTATGCCCTGGGCGAGCACAAAGCCTATGGCGGCTTTGAAGAGGCGGACATTGTGATCGGTGCGGCTCCTGCGGCTCCCGCAGAAGCGGGTGCGTAAACCATGAGCTCACCCGGTCAGCGTCACAAGCAGCGCGTGCAAGCCATGCAGGGGGCCGAACAGGCCGCCTGCACTGGCGTGGCCACCGGTGCGGTGGCTGACAGCCTGCACCTGCAAATGATTGCCCTGGAACAGGACATCGTTCGCCTGCGCAAGCTGGCCCGCATTGGGGACCGGGTGAACATGAAGCGGGACGAGCTGATGCCCAAATACCGCCCCTATGTGGAGCGGTATCTGGCCAGCGTGGCCGAGTCCGGCCAGTCCTACCAGAACGAGCTGTTTCAGCGGCTGGTGATCTGGGCCTTCGATGTGGGCGACTTCGACACCGGGATCGCCTGGGCCGAGCTCGCCATCATCCAGGGCCAGCGCTCCCCGAACAACATCAAGCGCGACTGGGCCCACTTCGTGGCCGACACCGTGCTGGAGTGGGCCGAGAAGCAGGCCGCAGAAGGTCACGCCGTCGATCCATGGTTCTCTCGGGTGTTCGACAAGGTGCGCAACGACTGGCGCCTCAACGAGAAGCTGACCGCCAAGTGGTTCAAGGCTGCGGGTTGCCTGCTACTGCGCGACCACGACGGCCAGCCCAGACCGAGTGCCGTGGGTGACAGCGCCACTCTGGAGCAGGCCGCCCACTGGCTGCTCCAGGCCGAGAAGCTGCACAGCAAAGTGGGGGTAAACACCCTGCTGCTCAAAATTGCCATGCGCCTGCGGGCGCTGAATCCGGAATAAAAAGCCGGAGCAATAAGACTCTCCGCGCCACCGCACCCCGGCGCGAATGCCATGGGCAGCCTTTGGCTAACCCTTCGGCAATTGCGTGGCTACAGGGGTGCCCCAATTCAACCAGCGAGGTCAGTGATGTTTGCAGGCAAGGATATCGACTACAGCGCAGCCACTATCCGCAATGACGGGTTTTGGCCTGATGTGGCCGTGGCCGACTTCGAGCGCCGCCGCGCCCTGCCTGCCGACCTCGACCAACAGACCACCGGCGCCGCCCTGCTGGCTGCCGTCTCTGAAATCAACCTGCAACTGGCGATGCGTCAGGCCGCGCTGATGGCCGAGGGCTACGCCAGCGCCGCCGATGTGCCGGGGCCGAGCCTTGAGGGCGGCACCAATGCCCTGACCGAGCAGTATCTGGCAGCCGTGTTTGCCCGTGCCAAAGCCGCCTTGCTGCCGGAGTTCGCCAGCGTCACCGAGCGGGCCGCCGCCAACAACCAGGTAGAGCGATCCCCAGACCAACGCGCCCAGCTGCTGGCCGAAAGTCAGCAACTGGTGCGCAACATCAAGGGAAAGCGCCGTGCGGGGGTGTCGTTGATATGAGCGCAGGCGTTAACGAACAGCAGGCCCAGGGCTATTTCCTCCATGCCCTGCATGCCGAGATCAAGCGGGTGCTGCCAGCCAAGTGCCACAAGCATCTGGATAGCTGGATGGAGAACGGCACCATCCGGCTGGAACCCAAGAACATGGGCCCCACCGGGGTGGATGTGGCATGGCTCACTTATCAGGCGGTGTTCACCGTCGAGCAACTGCCGTTTCGCGAACTGGATCCGGCCATCGTGCTGGCCTCGGTGGCCACATGGGTGCAGGAGAATGACGAGTTTCGCGAGCGGTTCGATCTGGCCGATCCCGAGTACGCCGTCACCCCGAACGATGAGAAGACCGCCGATCTCGAGATCCAGCTCGCCTTTACCGAACCGCTGCGCCTGATCGAGAACCCGAGCGGCCCCATCAACTGGATGGGCAAACGCTGGAACGTGGCCCCGTATGAAATCTGGGTGGCCGAGCACATCGATATGAACGTCGGTGACACCGGCCATCACCAGGTAAGTGGTCAGTCATGATCACCATCACCATCGACACCATACCGGTAAAGGAGCAGCTAAAGCTGTTGGAAATGCCAGCCAAGAAGCGCCAGCGGCTGGTGTGGCGGGCAGCAGAAAACTTACGGATTGCGGCAAAGAGCAACATCCAGAAGCAACAGGACTGGAATGGCCGCTCATGGGCTCCAAGGAAGCATGGCCGCCGCAAGATGCTGATGGGCATGCGAAAGCTGATCGTGATCACCGAAAAGCCGCAGCAGAACTTGGCCAAGCTCAGATTTGAGGGCGGTGCATATGGTGTGCATCCGGGGATAGTCGCCGGGGCTCATCAGTCAGGGCATACCTACAAGGTCAACCATGTCAGCCGTCTAAAGGTGAAGCCTAATGGCGCCGGAAAAGACATGGCTTCGACTAAGAGGCAGGCCCGCAAACTGCGGGAACTGGGGTTCAAACGTCCGGGTAAGCGCAAAGGAACATACCGCTCTGCATCCATTGGCTGGATAACCGAGAACATCAATTACGCCCAGGCGGGGTTGCTGATCAAGAAGTTGAAGGGTGACCCCAGAAAAACAAATTGGGATGTAACTCTGCCAGCCCGCCCGTTCCTCGGCGCCAACACCAAGCAACGAGAGCAAGCCTTTGCCCGTGCCCTGCAAAGCATCAACTACGGCTGGGACGTCAACAAGCAAGAGATGAAGAGGAAATAACGCCATGTGGCCTTATGTACAGATCAACAACAAGAACCAGATGCAGGGGCCAGTGACGGAAGTCGAGCGTCACCTGCTGTTCATCGGTACCGCGCCGACCAATACCGGCAAGCTGCTCTCCATCAACACCCAGAGCGACTTCGACAAGCTGCTGGGCGAGGCCGACAGCGAGCTGAAAACCAACCTGCTCGCCGCCATGGTCAACGCCGGTCAGAACTGGACGGCCGCCGCCTTTGTGCTGCCGACTGACATGGACTGGAAAGATGCCGTCCGCGAGGCCCAGAAAACCCAATCCTTCGAGGGCTGTGTGGTACTGGGTCAGGAGTGGGACGAAGCGAAAATCAACGCGGCCCACGCTCTCAACCAGGAGCTGATCGCCAAGTGGGGTCGCTGGCAGTTCATGCTGTTGGCCGTTGCTGGCATCGTCACCACCCTCGAAGGCGGCCAGGACTGGAGCGAGTACGAGGCCGAACTGGCCGCGCTGCAAGATGGCATCAAAGCGGAATCCGTCACCCTGCTGCCGCAGCTGTGGCCGAACCTCGCCGGGGCCTACGCCGGTCGCCTCTGCAACCGTGCGGTGAGCATTGCCGATACCCCTTGCCGGGTGCAGACCGGCGCTTTGGTTGGGCTGGATAACAAGCCCAAGGACAAAGACGGCACCGAGCTGCCGCTGGCCACCCTGCAAACCCTCGAACAGAACCGCTATTCGGTGCCGATGTGGTACCCGGACTATGACGGCATCTATTGGGCAGATGGTCGCGCCCTGGACGCCGAAGGCGGCGACTACCAGGTGATCGAAAACCTGCGGGTGGTCTACAAGGTAGCCCGCCGGATGCGCCTGCGCGCCATTGCCCGCATCGGCGATCGCTCGTTCAACTCCACTCCGGGCAGTACCGCCGCCGCCATCATGTACATCGGTAAAGACCTGCGCACCATGGCCAAGGCAACCACCATCGATGGTAAGCCGTTCCCGGGCGATATCGCCTCACCCAAGGATGGCGATATCACCATCCAGTGGATCGATAAAAACCACGTTTCCATCTACGTGAAAGTCCGCACCGTGGACTGCCCCAAGGGCATCGATATCAACATCATGCTCGATTTGAGCCTCAACAACGGGGAGGGCTAACCCATGACCAGACGCATTTCAGGCCAGAGCTTTGACGTAGAGCTGATGGGCACCATGGTGCACGTCGAGAAGGCCAGCCTCTCCATCACCGACAACAGCGCTGTGGCCCAGACCCGTGGCATCCCTGACGGCTATATCGATGGTGATGTGGCGGCCGAGCTGGAGTTCGAGCTCGATGCCAAGAACTTCAAACTACTGAGCGATGCGGCCAAGCGGGCCGGTAGCTGGCGCGGGATGAAGCCGGAAGATGTGCTGTTCTACGCCGACACCGGTGACGAGGCCATGAAGGTGGAAGTATTCGGCGTGAAGCTGCTGATCGCAGACCTGCTCGATCTCGACCCCAAGGGTGGTAGCAAGGCGGTAAACAAGATCAAGGGCTTCGTTACCTCCCCTGACTTCATCCACATCGATGGCGTGCCGTACCTCTCCGAAGACGACACCCGCCACATGAAGGGCTAACGGATGGATCTGATCGACCGTGCCACCCAACACGCCGAGCGGATGCTGGCGGCCCAGCTGGATAACCAGCTCGGCCGCAGTCACCACCAGGGCGAGAGCCTTCACCACTGCGAAGAGTGCGGCGATCCGATCCCGGAAGCGCGCCGCCAGCATGTGCCGGGTGTGCGCCTGTGCGTCAGCTGCAAAAGCCGCTCCGAACGGCGCGGACAATAACGAGAACGGGATATGAACCCTATGCCAAACAAAGACCCCACCCTCTGGGCCGCCCTGCTGGCCTGGTTGATGGACAACTGGCCCGCCGTTTCCGGGGCTCTGCTGGCGTTGAGCATTTCATTTATGCGCATCACCTATGACGGCGGCAGCGGGCGCCGCCGTCTGATCGAATCAACCATGTGCGGCCTGATCACCTTGGCCGCCTCATCCGGTACCACTCTGCTGGGCGTCCCCTATGAGGCGTCCCCCCTTATCGGCGGAATGGTGGGGCTGCTCGGGATAGACATCATCCGCGAGCGGGCCAAGTTGGTGTTCAACAAGAAGGAGGAGGGCTGATGGCTCTGCGCTGGATTAACGAGGCTCGCAAGTTCTTGGGCCTGAAAGAGATCAAAGGGTCGAAGCATGCTCAGGAAATTCTGGACATGTGGAAAGCCATCAAGCGGGGCGGCATCAAAGACGATGAAACCCCATGGTGCGCCGCCTTCGTGGGCGCTTGCCTGGAACGGGTTGGCATCCAGTCTACCCGCTTCGAGAGCGCCAAAAGCTATCTGGGTTGGGGCGAAAAACTGGATCGCCCGGTGCTCGGCTGTGTGGTCGTGTTCAGCCGTGACGGCGGCGGCCATGTGGGCTTCGTGGTCGGACAGTCACCCTCTGGCAACTTGCTGGTGCTGGGTGGCAACCAAGACGATGCCGTGAACGTGAGAGAGTTTCCGCTCAGCAGAAAGCCAAGTTATCGCTGGCCGCTCAATGAGCCGCTGCCAGTGGGTGATCTGCCTGTTGGTACTCCGGCCCAGCTGTCGATGGGTGAAGCATGAACATCATCAAGGAGTTGTTCTCCAACGTGCTGTTCGTACTGGTGCTGGTCCTGCTGGTAACCATACGAGCAGGCTATGGGGTGCTAAAAGAACGCACCAAGGCTCTGGCTGATGCCGACAGCACCATCAGCACCTTGCAGTTGGCTAACCAGTTGATGGCCGAAGACCTCGAAACTCTCTCGAAGAAGGAATCGGGCTTGCGCGCCCTGCTTGAACACCAGAACGCCGCCTTGGCCGATCTCGATCAACAGAACAGGAAGACCGCCGATGAACTGCAACAAGCGTTGGCCACGCCCCCGGAAGGCCGCCCGAACTGCGCTAGTGAGCCTCTGCCTGTTGGCGCTCTGCGCCTGCTCCAGCCAGCCAACAACCGTGGTGCAAACCAAGGTGGTCAAGCGGCTACCGCCGCCGGGGCTGGTGCCAAACTGCCCGGAACCTGAGTTCACGGGGGCGACCTACGGCGATGCCGTGCGGTTTATCCCCACCCTGCAGACGGCCATGCGCCGCTGCCAAACCAAAATCAACACCCTGAACCACTGGATTGAACAAGAGGAAAACAACTAATGGCAACACCAATCATCACCCTTGAAGTAGCCGGTAAAGAGCTCAAGTTCGCCCCCACCATGGTGGCCTATAACAGCCTGCTCAACGGCATGATGCCCAATGACAAGGTGGCACCGACCCACAACTATCTGAAAAAGATCGTCTGCCAGGAGAGCAAGGACGATCTGGATGAGCTGCTGAAAATGCCGGGTGCCGCCATGCAGCTGGCTGGAGCCATCAATTCGAAGTTCGTACCTGCACTGGAAATCACCGTAAAAAACTGACGGCGCGCGCCGAGGCCATCGAGCGCAATTCGATTGAGCAGGTGATGGCGCTGCGGCGCCACTACCTGCCACACGAAGATGACGATCTCGATAACCTCGCCCGCGCCATCTGGTTAGACAAGCACAGTAGAGAGTCCAACGCCGCCGCTGTGGCCGAGGGCATCGTAAAAGCATTCAACGGATAGCGACCTATGGCCTGGATGGAAAAGTTGATGATGCAGGTGGCCTTGGTGGATCAGGTCACCAAGCCGCTGCAAGGAATCAATGCCCAAATTGACCAGGTCAGCAAGGCCGGTCGTCAGGGTTGGAGCAATATGGCGATGGGGGCCACCACGGTGGCCGCCGGTGGCATGGCGATCCAGTCAGCCCTTGGCCCGGCCATCGAGATGGACAGGGCGCTGGGGGAAGTGGCCTCGCTCGATGTGCAAAAGGATGTGCTCGGCGCACTGGGGCGCGAAGCCCTCTCACTATCAGTGAAGTACGGCGAATCTGCCGCCGAGATTGTCCGTTCCTCATACGATATCCAATCCGCGATCGCAGGGCTGGAAGGCAACGAGCTGCCCGCCTTTACCCGCGCCTCCACCACCTTGGCCAAAGCTACCAAGGCCGACACCGCCACCATCACCAACTACATGGGCACCATGTACAGCATCTTCGAGCAGCAGGCCACTGCCATGGGGAGAGCCAACTGGATAGAAGATTTGGCAGGAAAGACCGCTACCGCGGTACAGATGTTCAAAACCACCGGTAAGGGAATGGCCGATGCTTTCGAAGGGATTGGAGCATCTGCAACATTAGCTGGAGTGTCGATGGATGAGCAGTTTGCCGTGCTCGGCATGTTGCAATCAGCTATGAGCGGCGGCGAGGCAGGCACCAAGTTCAGTGCGTTTCTGGCGGGGGTGGGCGGTGCCCAGAAAACCCTCGGCATGCAGTTCACCGACTCGGCCGGCAACATGCTGCCGGTGCTAGATATTCTCGACAAACTCAAGCAGCGTTATGGCGACACCATCACCCTTGCAGAGGGCGGCGAGCTCAAAAAGGCGTTTGGCTCTGATATGGCTGTGGACATGATCAAACTGCTGATGACCAACACCAAGGCGCTGGGAGTAAATATCAACGCGCTGGCCAACACCCACGGCATGGGCAAGGCCGAACAGATGGCAGCCGCCATGACTGACCAGTGGCAACGGGTCGAACAGGCGTGGTTCGCCATCCGTGCCGCCGCGTTCGGGGTGGTGCTGCCCGCCATCAATGCCGTGGTGGGAGCCTTTGCCGATGGCGCCAACGATGTGCTGCGCTGGACGAGCCTGTTCCCGAACCTGACCAAGGTGATCAGCTATGCCGCGCTGGCCATCGTTGGCTTAAGCATGGTCACAGGCACGTGGATGCTGGTTGCCGGGGTTGCCAAGATGGCGACGCTGGGGCTGGGTATCGCTTGGTCACTGATAACAGCCCCGCTCGGCCTGCTTAACGCAGGGCTGGCAACCTTCCGAGCTATTCTGCTGGCAGTCAACATCGCCCTGGCTGTCAACCCAATCGGCCTGATCGTGGCTGGCATCGCGCTGCTGATCGGAGCGGTGGCGGCGGTCATCTACTACTGGGACGACCTGAAAAAGACGTTCTCTGACTGGGGTGTGTTCCAGTTGCTCGGCAAGTCCATCGACTGGCTGATCGACAAGCTGAACATGATCCCGGGCGTCAACATCGAAGCGGGCTCGATGCCTGATCTGAACCTGCCGAACCCTGACAACATCAATGCCCCGCTCGTTCGCTATCGCGAAGGGGGCGGCAGCATCCCATCGGGTGGGATTGGCCAGCAGCTGATCCAGGCCAACGCGGCCGCCACCAACGCCAACCAGAAACCGGCCAAAGTCCTGAGCATCGGGGAAGTGCATATGCACAACCAGAACCCGATGACCCCTGAGCAGATGGCCGAAAACGCATGGCTGGAGACCCCGTGATGAGCGACCCCAAATATATCGATATCTGGGTGGTAGACGGGGCGTGGCAGCTGGATGCCGGTGGCCAACCCCGTTACACCCAAGACCGCCACAGCATCGGTCAGGACATCAAGCACCGGATCATGGAGTCCGGGCTGGCCAGCAAGCTGATCGGCGAGCGCAGCCCAACTCTACGCGCCGATGTGATGACCGAAATCGAGCTGCTGGTCGAGAACGACACCCGGCTGATCCCCGGCACCATCGTGATCAGCGAAGAGGCCCCCGACCGCATCCTGGTCACCGCCCGCACTTATGAATTTGGCGATCTGGAGGTAACCCTGTGAACCTGCGCCCAACCGTGGATTTTATGGCCCTGCTGGCAAAAAGTGGGGTACCGACAACCGAAGAGGCCATGGAGGTCGAGCTCAAGAAGGAGGTGGAGGCCGCCGGTTCGCTCATCACCAACGACAGCGATGTGAGCCCGTTCTGGCGGCTGGTGCGCGCCGTGGTCATCACTCCGGCGCTGTGGCTGATCCGTATCCTGCTGGCGGGCCATGTGCTGCCTGCCAGCTTTGCCGCAACGGCGACCGACAGCTATCTGGATCTCAAGGCATGGGATGTGGACTTGACCCGCAAGCCAGCCCAGAAGACCAGGGGAATCGTCAGCTTCACCAAGGTGAATCCGGCAGAGGCCACCACGATCCCGGATGATGTGTGGGTCACCACTGAGCGCATCAACGGCACCATCTACCGCGTCAAGCCGGTGCAGGCGGTGGTGAGCCCTGCGGGTGAAGCGGTGGCGCGTGTCGTCTGCGAGGCCGAGTTCGCCGGGGTGGCATGGAATCTGGCCCCAGGCTATTACAACCTGCTGAGCAAGCCGATCACCGGCATCCTGTCAGCGCGAAACTCCGAGAAGGAGTGGATCACCACCCAGGGCGCCGATGCCGAGAGCAATGACGCGCTGGGCCTGCGCATCAAGAACCAGTTCTCGGCCGTGGGTCGCTATCACATCGATGCCATTTACCGCTCCATGCTGGCCAGCGTGGCGGGCATTCGCGCCGATCACATCTTCTTCGAGCACGATGCACCGCGGGGGCCGGGTACCGCCAACGCTTTCATCCTGCTGGAGGTGGGTACCACTCCCGCCAGCTTGATCGAAAAGCTCAATGACTACGTGAACAACCAGGGCAACCACGGCCACGGGGATGATCTGCAGGTGATGGCCATGCCGGAAACCGAGCACTCCCTGCACCTTGAGCTGTGGCCGGTCGAGAACTTGGCCGCTGAGCAGCGGCTGGCGCTGGTCAGCGAGGTGAAGCTGCTGATCCAGGCGGCATTCCGGCAATCAGCCGACTACCAGGCAGTGACCCGCACATGGCCGCAATCACGCTTTTCACTGAGCCAGCTGGGGCGCGAGCTCCATCAAGCATTTCCCGAGATCGAGAGCCTGCACTTCACCGAGATGGATATCGTCTCTGGTCTCGAGATCCCGCGCTTGGCCACCATCGAGGTGACGCTCAATGACTAAAGCCAACGAGCTCAATCATCAAGAACTGGCGCCAGAGCTGCCGGAGAGTAAGGCGCCGTGGTGGGAGGATGGCAAGACCATCGCTGATGGGGTAAAGGAACCCGCTTTATTGGCCAAGGGCATCATGGCGTTCTGGCGCCGGATGCGTGGCTGGCTGTTGCAGCCGTTGGCGCAACAAGACCCGCTGACCTGTTCAGAGGCCATGCTGGCGTTGCTGGCATGGGAGCGCGATATCACCCGCTTCAAGGGGGAGCCGCTCACCCTGTTCCGCAAGCGCGTCAAGTTCGCCTTTATCAACGCTCAGGACTCGGGAGAGGTAGCGGGCTTCAAGCGCATTTTTGAACGTCTTGGCATCGGTTGGTGCGAACTGTATGAGCGACAGGACGGCACCCCGTGGGACGTTATCACCATCGAGGTGGCTGATAGAGCTATGGCTAAAAACCAGCAACTGATGGAGACCCTGATCCAGCACTACGGCCGCACCTGCCGCCGTTACCGCTTCCAGGTGCTCTATCCGGCGATGGGATATCTGCATGCAGGTCGTATCGACATGGGACATCAGGTATTCGCCGCCACCCTCAATAAACCAGCCTGCAAGGGTTACCTGCGGGTCGGTCACATCCATTTCATTCAACACGTTTTTGGGGCCACCCTGCCCCGCAAGGAGTCATGATGAGCCAGGTCATTACCAACGCATTCGAACAATATTGGCAGTCTTGCCTGACCACTGAGCAGCCTGTCGTGATGGATGAGTTCATCCTGGCTGATATCCCCAATCTGGATATCACTTCCCCCATCGATCCGGAAACAGGCCTGCCGCCGCAGAGCCAGATCGTGCATCGCCAGAACGTGGACCAGCGCGGCCGCATCAACAACAACGCGGTGGCCTACACCATCGTGATGGATACCACGGTCGGCGACTTCTCGTTCAACGCCATGTACCTGCGCAACAAGCAGAACGGGGTGATCGGGATGATTGTCTACAAAGGGCGCGAGACCAAGCTCAAGACCGACCAGACTACCGGCCAGACCGGTAACTCCCTGGTCAAGTCGATGCTGATGGGTTACGACCAGGCCGCTGAGGCCACCATCACCAATGTGGATGCAGGCACTTGGCAGATTGACTATGCCGCCCGCCTGCGCGGGATGGATGAAGATATCCGCCAGCTGCAGGCCGATCTCTATGGCCATCACACCTTTATCGGTGACGGCTTCAAGGTGGTCGAGAAGGATGGCGCCTATCAGGTCACCAAGGGCGTGGCCATCGTCGGCGGCCTGCGGGTCGAACTGAAGGCGCCGGAGGTCATCCACCCTGGCACCAAGCCAATCGGCGTCTGGGTCGATGCGTATCGAGCCGGTTCGCTGCTATCAGAACACCAGAACCACTTCACCATCATCACCAGCGTGGCGGATCTGACAGACCATGTAGACAGCAACGGATATCAGCATTATGTGGCAAAGCTGGGATCCATACTGGCTGACAGCACCATCGAGGATGTCAGAGGGGATAGTGCAGGCGGTAGCTCAGGAGCTATACAAGACACTTTTGCTCTGTGGATACGCTCAATGGCGGAGGCGGGATTAGACCTGATAGGAAAGTTTGGATCTGAACACGTTATCGAGAATAAGAAGCAGGTATTACTAGATGAAAAAAAAGGAGAGGTGTACTCATGGGGTGGCCAGTTACCGAAATTTGTTGATAAAGATGAACTGCCTGAAAATAAATCTGATTGGCAGCAAAAAAATCTTGAAACTCTAAGGGGCCAGCTATCTAAAGATAATGGGGTGGATTTAGTTGGCGGCGCGGCAAAACATGTAGATGTTGAATATTTAAAAACACAAGATTACATCATGTTTGATGATTGCTCTGTGCTGAAAGGAATGATTAATGATGGAATTAAGATCAAGGGTGAAATGCATGGAGACTCTACCTTTGCAGGCTCTGTGAGTGGTAACGCATCAGAAATTGAAAAGGAGAACCCAGCTGTTGTGTTGAGGTCTACTCTATATGCCGTATATGGAGAAAACGCTCCTGAAATTGTTGACAAGACAATGCCTGGACGAAGCCTTAAATCTATGATTTATGGGTTGGATGGTTACCGTGAAACATTTGATGATGTAATGAAAAAATCAGATTCAAAAATAGTATACTGTAACCACGCACAAAATGACTGCAATTCGTTTGGATCAGACACGGCGGAATTTACAGAAAATTTGAAATTATTTGTTAATACTTGCAGGAAATATGGAAAGGTTCCTGTATTGGTTACGCCAAACACTACTTTTGTATCTGGTGGGATTACTGAGAAGGCAAATGTTAGATTGCCTTCATTTGTCGATGCAATTAGAAGTGTTGCTAAAACAATGAAGGTAGATTTAGTTGATAACTATTATTTTTTTAAGAAGACGCTGAGAAGTGTAAAGGCAAGTGATCTAACTCCTGACGGTGTTCACCCTAGCAAGAAAGGGTATGCAATGGTCGGGCGTAATTTGGCAATGCCATTATTGTCTTATGGATCTCTGCGTGATGATTTTGACGGGTTTGGGATTTCTAACGTTAACTACAGTGACACATTTAGCAATGAGCGTTTTTTGCAGGTGTCTGATAGTAGATATGGTAATACCATAATATGCCGTTCTGATGATTCAGATCAAAAAATAAATATACCTGTTGTTTTGGATAACCCAACTGATCGGACTGTAATCGGAATTAATTGTCTTAGTTGGATTGATGGCGGCTTTGTCATGGCAACGCACGACAATTCAATACAGTCTGAAGAATTTAGCGGGATGATGGATCAGAGTAATGGTATTGCTGTTGATTACAGGTCTGTTATTTCTCCAGATGTTTGCAATTTGTATGCTGGTCTGCATTTAGTTGGTATTTACACTAGTATGGGGTTAGTTAGTGACACGGGTAAAATGTCATTTTCTGGTGTTACTCTGTTGCCTAGGAATGTGAGTTGTGTCGGTGAAAGCTTTCCACCGGCGCGGAGAGGTAGAGATTTTAAGCGTTCGATAATGGCAGGTGACACTATTGAATTTAGGTGTAACGTGTTAGCTGATGACATGTGTTTTTTGGAAATTGCACCTGTTGTTGGGTCTACATCACCATGGCTTTCAATTAAGAAAATTGGTGGCAATGTGATAGTGGATTTGTGGGGTGGTCAGACTACAGTTTTAAATGAAATTTCGATCGGCATGCATAACTTTACTGTTAAAGTGAATCATGATAGATCGATTTCAATAAAAATAGATAATTTGGTTGATGTAACAACATCGAAGGTATTAACTGGTCATCCCCTATCATTCATTTTGGGTGAAAATTTAAGCAATGAGATTTCTTATTTTGTATCTCGGTGAGTAAAAGGCCAGACAAGTTAACATGCGTAATTATTCTTGTTTTTTTTGTTCATATGAAGGTAGTGGTATTTTTTCCTCATATGAGGCAATAAAGCGCATCGCCGAAAAACTTCAGGATGGGGCTGATCACCATCTTCCTGCTGGCCAGCTCCATGCAGTGGCGTGGCTGGTAACCGCAAACAGCGAGCTGGAGCTGGCTGCAAAGTTGGCTGAGGTATGCGCTGTGATGCCGCTGCCGGAGTGGTGTGCCACCATGCGCCGCATCACTGCCGAGAACGACATGATGGCCCAGCCGGTAGCGGCCATGGTGCCGCGCTGGAAGGCGGGCGACCCGCTGATCTGGGATCCGCTGCGACGTCACCTGCTGGTCTCTTCCGCTCGCTCGGCATTGCAGCAGAGCGAGGACAATTCGCCATCACCGGACACCACCCGCGCCAAGCTGGCCGCGCTGACCAGCAAACGAGCCGCCCGCATCGAAGAACTGGACGCCGAGCTGGCCACCAAGCCGAGCTTGGCCGGCAAGATGTGGAGCTGGCACGGCTATGGCGATCCGGCGAGCCTTGCAGCCCAGTTGAAGGGAAGCGATCACCCTGACCACAGCTACGCCGTTGGCGCCTTGCTGCTCTCCCCTGAGCCGCTCACCTACTGGCAGGAGTTAACCAAATGAGCCGGACAGCCATGCTCACCCTGGACGGTGAGCCAATTGTGATGAAGTCGATGCGGATCTCTGCATCGATGCAGTTTCAGGACAAGGACAACAGCGGCCAAACCAGCTCGACCAGCAGCTCGGAGCAGGGGGAGAAGGCCAAGGAGCTCGATGTGTCTGGTTTGGTGCCGTTCAACGATGAGCAGACCCTGAACAGGCTGTTTGAGCTTGCCGCAGCCAAGCAAGACGGCGGGCAGCGCCATATCTACCGGGTCGGCTCGCTGCTGGCCAAGGGGGTGAAAGTGCGCCAGGCCAAGTTCGCGGGGCGCATCACCGCCAACGAGCAGGAGGGGCTGCTGGCGTGGCAGGTGCAATTCACCTTGCGCGAGCATAACTCGGTACCGGAGAAGCTAGAGCAGCGCCAGCCAAAGCCAAAAGTGACTGTAGGGCAGGGAGCTGAGAACGCATCGACAGCCAATACAGCCAGCCCAACAGCAGCCACTACAGAGCAAGAGCAGTTGAGCTCATGGGAAAGGATGGTCAAGTGGCTGGATGACAAGCTGGGAGATGTAATGGCGTGAAACTTGCGACCAATATGACGGTAGGTGGCGAGCAGCGTCACCTGGTAGACCATGACATGGTGCTGGACTTGTCAGCCGGTGGCCGCGCCTCGATGACCATTGAAGGGGCAGCGAGCAAGGGGCAGGTGATGACCGTGGACATTGGCTATAACAGCCAGTTGCGCCGCTGGTTCACCGGCTATGTCTATGATGTGCAACCAGCCGCCAACGGCGCCAGCAAACTGATGTGCCGTGAACTGGCGGGGGTACTGGGTAGCCGGTTCCCTATCAGCATCCAGCACCCAACCCTGCGCAGCGTGCTGGCGTGGTTGTCTGAACAAACCAGCCTCACCTTCCTGCTACCTGATGGGGTGGACTACACCGACACCAAGATCCCCAACTTCACCAGCGCGGGCACCGGTTATCAGTTGCTGAACAACGCGGGCCGCGCATTCTCGGTACCGGATTTCATCTGGCATCAACAGCCGGATGGCTCAATCTTCGTGGGCAGTCATGCCCATAGCCGTTGGGCGGGTCGGCCGGTCGAGATTGATCCGGCTTTCTCTGCCCGTCAGGCTGGCAACACCATCACCACAGCACCGATCCCGGCCATGCGCCCGGGGGCCATCGTCAACGGTCAGCGGGTGGTGCGGGTGCGCCTCAAGGGTGATGAGATGACGCTCACCACCGCAACCCCGGATAAACCGGTCAAGTCGCCAGAGCGCCGCAAGATGGAGGGGGAGTTCCCCGAGCTGGCCGACAAGATGCACCTGCCAAAGTTCGGGCGAGTCGAGGCAATCAGCGACAGGGCAGTCCTTGGCCAGCTCAATGATCCATTCCGCCCGCGCTATGCGGTGGATGTGCAACTGCTGGGCGAGGATGGCAAGCCGGATGAACAGACGCCGCTCTATCGCGCCGTACCGCTGCCGGTGATGTTCGGCGGGCCTGAGCAGGGGCTGCTGCAGTTCCCGGTCGAGGGGTCGCTGGTAGAACTGGGGTTCGCCTTCGGTAGGGCCGATCGCCCCTTCATTCGAACCATCCTGGGCACTGGCTGGCCGCTGCCAGATATCGAGCCGGGCGAGCAGCTGCAACAGCAACGGGCCGAGGTGTTCAGCCGTACCGATACCGTGGGCAACCAAACCCGCCACACTGACCGCAGCCAGCACGACAAGGCACTGCGGATGATCCGCGAGGCCGACGAGTACCTGGGCGAGTTCGGCCAGCACCAGCTGAACGTCTTGGCCAACAGCGTGGAAGTAGTCGGGGCTATGAAGCGCATCGAGGCGCTCGGGGATATCGAGCTGCTGACGGCCGAGGATATGATCCTGGGCAGCGCTGGCAACATGAGCACCACCACAGGCGGCAATCTGGAAGAGGATATCACGCTGGTTCGTAAGGCTCTGGCCGGTGAGCTACAGCACTTCGAGGCGCCACGTTCGTGGATGGGTACCGAGGGAATCAACATCTTCCGCCTGCTCAACCAGCTGATGAACGTAGTGGAGCAGCTGGCCGCCACCGCCGCGAGCCACAACCACGGTGGGCCAGGGCCAACCAATGCCGAGGCTTTCACTGGCCACAGCAAGCAGGCAGGAGTGCTGGCCACCACCCTCTCACCCATCATCGAATAACCCACCGAGCCAAGCGAAGAAGGCCCCGCATCTGCGGGGCCTTCTTCTATCTGCCTGACAGCGCCTGAGCATGGCCAGGGAAGGGCGCCGCATGTTAGGGGCGCCATCAGGCAGGAGCACATCATACGTGAAGCACAGGGCCGCTTGTGGGTTCCAAAATTGAAATGGACTGAACAGGCATCATTTGTACTGACGCATACGAGATCGGCTTGATATTTACAAGATTCCATTTACTTTCAATCACTTAATTTCATGGTACCTATGCGTTTTCATTAGCGCCGAGCCAAACCAGTAACGCACAGTGTTGTCAGGTCACAGTTACTACCAATCAACAAGATCACGTTAATTATCAATATATTACCTAGCATTTTCTGATTTTAATTAGTATGAGTACCCGTACTCATACTAACGGCAGTCTCGTGCCGTGTTTCGACAGCTTGAACGCCATCTAAGTTGTGTTATATTCACTGGGAACCTATAGCAGCCGGACACCAAAGCGGGCCGGATCGGTTTGAACAGGATGTGGACTTGAGCCTGTCAAACTTAAACAGAGGGAGGTTGAGGAGGTATCCTCGCGGCGGTCAGACCCTAGTCCACCGACCAATGCAAAAATCCAGCAAGGCCAGCTTTCGAGCTGGCCTTGTTCGTTGTGAAATTCCACGATTATTCACAACTGGAACAGAGCAGCTTTGGAATCCACACCGCTCACAGCCGCCAGCGCGTGGCAGAGAAGCCCACGGCGGCGTCTGCGTCACGGAATCCGCGCTCTTCCGCTCCCGCCTGCGCGCCGCATCAATAAAATTTTTTGCAAAAGTGGATTACCGCAAAACCATATGCCCAGACCGCGCCAGATAAAGGATCTGGGGCGCGTTGAGGATCTGCAAAGAAGGATCTTTTTTTCACTGTTTTTCAGTTATCGCCACCAGATTTACGCAGGTGTAAAAATGCAAGTTGTTGATTTTGCTGGGGTGTACGTGTTTTCCGTGGGGATTGGGACGATCTTGAACGATCGCAGCGCGGCGGCGGCATTGGTGTTTAGCCATTTGTTATCAATGGCTTGCACTTGTTTTGGGGTGATCTGAGAACTGCAATTTTGCAGCGAGGGGAGCCAGCCTGCGGCGGGAGTGAACGCGCTCACGGAAAACGTGTTTTTTATAAATTGTGTCCGGTCACGCTTGCCGGAGTGGCTATCGATGTGGACACACCAGGACACCGATCACCAGAATCGCTGTCGCCATCAAGGGGGAGAAGGTAAGCCTATTTCCCAGACGCCGGGAGGGTGATCGACAGATATCGAGTGAGAAACAAAGTGGCGGCAGAGCCAAAACCCTGCCGCCACTTTGCCGCCACAAACCAAAGCAACAACCACAAACCATTGAATTTAAACAACAATAAATCAATGAAACACTAGAGATGGTTGTAGTTAAGGTGTGACATCCGATGGGGTTCCCGCTGTGCGCGGACTCCGGTAGCAGCTGAGTTCAACCGCCAGAATGTCATACATGTCGCTGACCGAGTCAACCTTGTTCGCGCCAAACTGCTCCATCAGGCTGGCCTTGAGGCGGGCCTTGTCCGGCATCCGGTCAGCGCAATAACGCTTGTTGGAGTGTTTGACCCGTTCGCCAGCCCGGCTGCTCAGCGCCCGCTCGGAGAAAGTCTCGCCGAAGCGAGCCTTGGCCTGCTTGTCCCCCAGCAGCAGGGCGCTGTCTACCACTCCATTCAAATAGGCAGAGCAGTTCGCCGAGGCGGCATCCTGCCGACACTCTTCAAAACCGCCAGCCCACACCACAGGGCTAGCCAATATGGTCAGTAACCACAGTTGCTTTCTCATAACCCCTCCGCATTCTGGTCCCCATCTTTATTGGGAAGTGCCAATCGCAAAGCCAGATAACCCACTACAGCTGCCAGGGTGGACCCAACCAGGATGCCGAGGCGAGAGTAGCTGCCGTAGTCCAACCCGCCATGCTCGAAGGCGAGCGATGCAATAAACATCGACATGGTAAACCCGATACCGCAGAGAATGCTGACCGCAAAAATCTGCTTGAAGTTAACGCCGGGCGGCAACTGGGCGATGCCCAGCTTGACCGACAGCCAGCTGATGGTGAACACCCCGAGCGGCTTGCCGATAAACAGCCCCAGCATGATCCCCAGCGGCACCGGGCTAAGCAGGGAGGAGAGACCAATCCCCTCCAGCGATACCCCGGCGTTGGCAAAGGCAAACAGCGGCAGGATCAGGTAAGCGCTCCAGGGATGCAGTGAGTGCTCCAGATGCTTGAGCGGAGACTCATAGCGCACGCCTTTTATCGGGATCATGAAGCCCACCACCACACCGGCCAAGGTTGCGTGAACACCTGATTTGAGCACCGCAACCCAGAGCACCAAACCGACCAGCATATAGAGGCTGATCCTGTCCTCACCACGACGATTCATCCAAAGCAGAGTGAGGGTTGCCAGCATACCGATGGCCAGCGCCTCCAGCGACAGCTGCTGGGTATAGAACAGGGCGATAATGATGATGACCCCCAGGTCATCCATGATCGCCAGCGCCAGCAAGAAGACCTTGAGGCTCACCGGCACCCGCTTGCCAAGCAGCGCCATCACCCCGAGGGCAAAGGCGATATCGGTCGCAGCCGGGATCGCCCAACCCGCGCGGGCCACTTCATCCGAGTAGTTGAAGAAGACATAAATCAGTGCTGGAGCCAGCATGCCGCCAACCGCGGCAATAGCCGGGAAGGTCGCCTGAACCCGGGTCGAGAGCGCCCCTTCCAGCATTTCACGCTTCACTTCCAGACCAACCAGCAGGAAGAAGATCGCCATAAAGCCGTCATTGATCCAGAGCAGCAGCGGCTTGTTGATGTCGAGGGCCGCGATGCGCACCTGCACCGGCGTGTCGAGAAACGCCTGATACCCGCCAGCCAGCGCGGTATTGGCTAAAATCATTGCCAGCATGGCCGCCAGGATCAGAATTATTCCGGAGGCGGCCTCCAGCTTCAGGAACTTTTTGATTACGTCACTCATGGTTAAATTTTCCACCGTATTGCTTTGGTTTGAGTCTATCTCCTGCAACAACCAATAGAAAATCGTTTCTTGCTGCTCAATACAACGAAAAAACCGAAGGAAAAATAGAACATATCTGCTATAAGCAGGTTTTTCCTCGTCTCTGCCTACCGTCTTATTAATCAATAAAATGAATTTTCAATTATTTAACTGCATAAAAAAGGCGCCCTGAGGCGCCTTGCTATCAGATGGCGACGGGCGCCTTGATACCGGGATGGGGGTCATAACCCTCGATCTCGAAATCCTCGAACTTGTAGTCGAAGATGGAGTCAGGTTTGCGCTTGATCACCAGGGTCGGCAGCGGGCGCGGCTCGCGGGAGAGCTGCAGGGCTGTCTGCTCCATGTGGTTGGAGTAGAGGTGCACATCACCGCCGGTCCAGACGAAGTCACCCACTTCCAGATTGCACTGCTGGGCCATCATGTGGGTCAGCAGGGCGTAGCTGGCGATGTTGAACGGCAGTCCGAGGAAGACATCACAGCTGCGCTGGTAGAGCTGGCAGGAGAGCTTGCCGTCCGCCACATAGAACTGGAAGAAGGCGTGGCAGGGAGCCAGCGCCATCTTGTCCAGTTCACCCACGTTCCAGGCAGATACGATGATACGGCGCGAATCTGGGTTGTGCTTGATGTCATCCACCGCCTTCTGGATCTGGTCGATGACAGACCCGTCAGCCGCAGGCCAGGAGCGCCACTGGGCACCGTAAACCGGCCCCAAATCGCCATTCTCGTCGGCCCACTCATCCCAGATGCTGACGCCATTTTCCTTCAGATAGGCGGTATTGGTATCGCCATTGAGGAACCAGAGCAGCTCGTGAATGATGGAGCGCAGGTGGCACTTCTTGGTGGTGACCAGCGGGAAACCTTCCGCCAGATTGAAGCGCATCTGATGGCCGAACAGGGAGACAGTACCGGTGCCGGTACGGTCTGACTTGACGGTGCCCTCATCGAGGATTTTCTGCATCAGGTCGAGATAAGCTCGCATTATTTCGCCTCCTTCATGGCATTACCGAACAACTGCGGACGCTTGTAGGCAACCCAGATCATCAGCGCACCGGCGATAATCATCGGTGTGGAGAGGATCTGGCCCATGCTGATCTCCTGGAAGTAGAGACCGAGCTGACTGTCCGGCTGGCGTACAAACTCCACCAGGAAGCGGAACAGACCGTAGAACAGCAGGAACATGCCGGAGATGGCGCCACGCGGCGGATTCTTGCGCCAGAACAGGTTGAGGATGATGAACAGCACCACCCCTTCCAGCGCGAACTGGTAAAGCTGGGAGGGATGACGCGGCTCGGGACCCGCCTCCGGGAAGATGATCGCCCAGGGCACATCGGTGATCCGCCCCCACAACTCACCGTTGAGGAAGTTACCGATCCGGCCAACGCCGAGACCAAACGGAATGAGCGGTGCCACAAAGTCGGCCACGGTGAAGAAGTGGCGCTTGGTTTTGTGGGCAAACCAGATCATCGCGGTGATCACCCCGATCAGACCACCGTGGAACGACATACCGCCGGTCCAGATCTTGAACAGGTAGGTGGGATCCGCAAGGAAGAGATCGAAGTTGTAGAACAGCACGTAACCGACACGGCCACCGAGGATCACCCCGAGGAAACCGTAGAACAGCAGATCCGACACCTCATTGCGGGTCCAGCCGCTGTTCGGCGCATCGGCGCGACGACCGGCAAGCCACATGGCAAACGCGAAACCGAACAGGTACATGAGACCATACCAGCGTACCGATAGTGGTCCCAAACTGAATGCTACGGGATCAATCTGCGAGAAAACCCAATATCCATCGTGCTGCATATGCGGCCCCAGTCAAAATAAAAGCCGCATTTTCCGATCATTCGTCAGCAGGGACAAGGCATGATTATCAATCACTCTGTTTCGATTTATGACCGGCTCGCAGCAAACCGCCCAAACCATGCTCCTCCAGATAGCGGGCAAACAGGCCGCGCAGCACGTGGGGATTGTCATGTTTGAGGCCATCAGCCATCAGTTCGGTCAACTCGCTCAGGGTGGATTGACGCAGCACGTACTTGATCCGGGCGATGTTGTGGGTGTTCATACTGAAGCGGCGATAGCCCATGGCAAGCAGCAGCAATACACCAACCGGATCACCGGCCAGCTCGCCACAGACCGACACCGGCTTCTGGTAGCGATGGGAGGCATCAACCAGCTGTTGCAAGGCGCGGATCACCGCTGGATGGAAGGCATCGTAGATGTTGGCAACCCGGGAGTTGTTGCGATCCACCGCCAGCAGGTACTGGGTCAGGTCGTTACTGCCCACCGACCAGAAGTCGATGAGCGGCGCCATCTCCGGCAAGATAAAGAGGGCTGAGGGCACCTCGATCATCACCCCAAGGCTGGGGTAGCGGATCACCGCATCGCGGCTTGCCGCCTCTTCCGACACCTCTCGCCACGCCTGATCCAGCAGACGACGGGAGGCTTTGATTTCGCTGACGCTGCTGATCATCGGCAGCATGATGGCCAGATTGTCCAGCCCTTCGCTGGCCCTCAGCATCGCCTTGAGCTGTACCAGAAACAGCTCCGGGTGATCCAGGGTGATCCGGATCCCCCGCCAGCCAAGGAAGGGGTTCTCCTCGACGATGGGGAAATAGGGTAACGGCTTGTCGCCGCCCACATCCAGCGTCCGCATGCAGACCGGCCTGTTGCGGTAGGTCTCCAGAATGCCGCGATAGCGGGCAGTCTGCTCCCACTCGGAGGGGAAGCTCTCCTGCAGCATAAAGGGGATCTCGGTGCGATAGAGGCCCACCCCGTCCGCCAGCTGATTAAGCGAGATTTCGGTATCGGCACTAAGACCGGCGTTCAGCAGCAGGGAGACCTTGGTGCCATCGGCCGTCTCGGATGGCAGGTTGTCGACGCTGCGCACCAGGGTATCGAGCGCCCGCTCTTCATTGAGCAGCTGACGATACTCGGTCAGGATCACCTGATTGGGCTCGATAAAGAGATCACCGCTGTAGCCATCGACGACCAGCATGCGACCGCCGATGTCGCCAAGGGGCAGATCCACCCCCATGATGGCGGCCACCCCCATGGCACGGGCCAGAATGGCCGCGTGGGAGTTGGTCCCCCCCTTGAGCGAGACCACCCCGGTCAGATACTCGCGGGGCACTTCCGCCAGAATGGTGGCGGTCACTTCATCGGCAACCAGCACCACCGGCTCGCCGATGGAGATATGTTCAGGTTCATTCTGCACCAGCCGGCTGATCAGCCGCTGGGCAATATCCTTCACGTCGGTGGAGCGCTCCTGCAGGTAGGGATCCTTCATCCCCTTGAACTGCTCGATCAAGCGATCGCTGATGAGCTTGACTGCAGAGACCGCAGTCCAGTGCTCCTTGCTCACCTTGTTGCGAATAGGCTTGATGTAGCCGGGATCGTTCAGCAGATGGAGGTAGATATCGAAGATCGCCACCGAATCCTGGCTGTAGCTCTCGCGAAAACGCAGCGCCAGACTCTCCAAGTCGTGCCGCACTTCCTCAACCGCCAGCTCCAGCCGCGCCAGCTGGCTGGCATGGTCTTCATCCTTGCGCGGGGTAATGGACGAGAGCGCCTTGCGGGGCCGCCACACCCAGGCCTTGGCCATGGCGATGCCGCTGGCACCGGCAATACCGCGCAACGGCTTGCTCCAGTCGGTCTTCTGCAACCACCCCTTGGCTTGCGCCTGGGCGATCCGCGCCGCCAGCTGGGCCGCCAGGGTGACCATGAAGGACTCTTCCCCCTCATCGAAGCGGCGACTCTCCTTCTGCTGCACCACCAGAATGCCGACCACCTGACGCTGGTGCATGATGGGGGCGCCCAGGAAGGAGCGGAACGCCTCTTCGGCGACATCGGGCAGGAATTTGAAACTGGGGTGCGCGGGGGCATCAGCCAGGTTGATCAGCTCTTCCCGCTGACCCACCAGACCGACGATGCCCTGCTCGTAGGGCAGAGTCACCTTGCCGACTGCGGACGGGGCCAAGCCGTCGGTAGCCGCCAAGCGATAGCGGCGCACCTCGGGTTCCGAGACATAGACGGAGCAGCAGTCCACTGCCATGGCGTGCCGGGTCTGGCTCACCAATGCTTGCAAGGCCTGCTCGAGGGTGTTGGCCTCGGCCATGCTCTCGACGATACGTCTCAGTTCCGTTAACAACTAATCTGTGCTCCTTAACGGGCGCGATTGCGTCGCCCATCCTTCTTGTTGACCTGCACTGCCGGCACTGGCATCGCCAGCGGGGCAAACTCTTTCATGACCCGGCGATAAACCTCCCGCTTGAACGAGACGACCTGACGCACCGGGTACCAGAAGCTGACCCAACGCCAGTCATCAAATTCGGGATGGCCATGACAGCCGAACTGGATCCGCGACTCCTTGCCCGAATTCAGCTGTAACAGGAACCATTTTTGTTTTTGGCCAATACAGACCGGTGAACTGTCCCAGCGGACAAGACGTTTGGGTAAACGGTACTTTAGCCAGTTACGACTGGTGGCCATGATGGTCACATCTTCGGGCTTGAGGCCAATCTCCTCATACAGCTCTCGATACATGGCCTGCTCTGGCGTTTCACCATCATCAACTCCCCCCTGCGGAAACTGCCAGGAGTGCTGCCCATAGCGTTTAGCCCACAACACTTGTCCTTCACGGTTACAGATCACGATACCGACATTGGGACGAAATCCGTCGCCATCAATCACGTGATCACCTTATAAAGGCTGAATCTATAAGGAGATTGTTCCACATTCACTCCGTGGCAGCAAACAAGGAGTGAATCCCCTGTTTCATGAATAACTTTCAATTTCAAACATACTTATAAACAAATCCAAGGATCCGCGCCCCCAAGTTGCCCACCCAGGCTGTGCATAAAGCTGTTAGCAAGCGGGTATATACAGTACTTTTTAACTGTACGCGAAAAGTGCCTCTCCGTATCACCACGCGACATAAAATATAAAAAATCATTATTTTTCATGATTTTGAGATAGAACAACTGGATCTAGATCCATGTTCCACCAAGAGTCAGATCCATGATCCGGATTGTGAACAAGTTCAACTGCTCAAAGATCCACCTCGGCGAAATTATCCACAGGAGTGGCACAATATCTACCCCGTTTACCCTGTAAAAATGGGGTGGCATTCACAATTTTTTGTAACATATCAGCGACTCCACCCACTTTCATCCACTTATCCAAGATTTCTGTGGATAACTGTGTGTAACATCATGCACAAACCCTTGGACAACTATTTCGAGGTCAAACCAGACCTGGAACAATACTCGATAAGATAGACAAAACCTTTTAAAATCATAACGATGAGCTGATAGCTCCCAAATTCTCTGCATTTGATCTTACCCACTCAGGATCGGTTATAAAAACAGCGATCCTTCTCGGGATCCTCCCCTGTTAGAATATGGCGAGCAAGATGGAGCCAACTATGCCAAGCAATCCCCAATCCGAGCAGGAGTTATTAAGCCGCGCCTATGCCATGGCCGGCTTCACGCTGGCGCAGCTGGCCGCCGAGCCTGGTGTCGCAGTGCCCAAAGACCTGCGCCGTGACAAGGGGTGGGTCGGTCAGTTGATCGAGCTGCAACTGGGTGCCAGCGCAGGGAGCAAGCCGGAGCAGGACTTCCCGGAGCTGGGGATCGAACTCAAGACGATCCCCGTGGATCCTCAAGGCAAACCGCTGGAGACCACCTTCGTCTGCGTCGCCCCGCTGATCGGCGTCAGCGGCCAGCGCTGGGAGGAGTCCAACGTGCGCAACAAGCTCTCCCGGGTGCTCTGGATCCCGGTGGAAGGCAGTCGCGAGATCCCGGTTGGCGAGCGGCGGGTCGGCATGCCGCTGATGTGGAGCCCGAATGAAGAGGAAGATCGACTACTGCGTCAGGACTGGGAGGAGCTGATGGACATGATAGTGCTGGGAGAAGTGGAGCAGATCAGCGCCCGCCACGGCCAGGTGATGCAACTGCGGCCCAAGGCGGCCAACAACAAGGCGCTGACTCGCGCCATCGGCCGCGATGGGCAACCCATCATGACCCTGCCGCGCGGCTTCTATCTCAAGATCGACTTTACCCACAGTTTGCTGCAACACTATTTTGCCTTGCCGACTTGATCTGCCTTATCAACATCTTTGTCATATGGTGGTATAAAAATAGACAGGAGCCATTTTTAACTCACAGACAAGGAGGCGTCATGCCACTGATCAAACAGTTTTTGAAGTCCAAGCCCGAGGTCAAGGTGACCTTTGCAGTAGAGAAAGAGGCGGCTGCAGGGGCGGAACAGGTGATGCTGATTGGCGAGTTCACCCAGTGGCAACCGGTCGAGCTGAAACGCATGAAGAGCGGCGAGTTCAAAGCCACCCTCAATCTGCCGACCGACGGCCCGGGGTACTTCGAATATTGCTACCAGCTCATCACCCCGGCAGGGGATACCCTCTACGAGAATGACTGGGCAGCGGATGACTATGTGCCTGGCCCTTTCGGGCGTGACAACTCGGTGGTACGGGTCATCCAGTAACGGCAACCAGAGAGCCAATAGACGGATACAAAAAAGGCTCGCCATTGGCGAGCCTTTTCACTACCTGTCGAGCTATTTGCCGACATACCGACACCAATTCGAATCGAATTAGTTGAGCTTCTCTTTGATACGAGCAGCTTTGCCGGACAGGTTGCGCAGGTAGTACAGTTTGGCGCGGCGAACATCACCACGACGCTTCAGTTCTACACTGTGGATCAGCGGAGAGTGAGTCTGGAATACACGCTCAACACCTTCGCCGTTGGAGATCTTGCGAACGGTGAAAGCAGAGTGCAGACCGCGGTTACGCTTGGCAATAACGATGCCTTCGAAAGCCTGCAGACGCTCTTTACCACCTTCTTTAACACGAACTTGAACACGTACAGTGTCGCCCTGGGCAAAAGCCGGGATGTCGGTACGCAGTTGCTCTTGTTCAAGCTGCTGAATAATCTTGCTCATTGTCTTTCCTTACCTAGGATAAACTGAAAACTCTACTTAACGCTGTCACGCACTTCGCGGACATACTCGGCAAGAAGTGATTCTTGCTCGTCAGTCAGAGCTAGGTTGTTAATAAGTTCCGGCCTTCTTTGCCAGGTTCGTCCGAGCGATTGCTTGAGACGCCAGCGTCGAATCACTTCGTGATTGCCGCTTGTCAGCGCCTCGGGCACCGCCAATCCATCCAACACCTCCGGCCGAGTATAGTGGGGATGATCCAGCAAGCCATCCGTGAAGGAGTCTTGCTCGGCACTGGCCTGATCGCCCAAAACCCCCGGGACCAGACGCGAAACCGCATCGATCAGGGTCATGGCAGGCAACTCGCCACCACTTAACACGTAATCCCCGATAGACCACTCTTCGTCGACTTCGGTTTGTATCACGCGTTCATCGATACCTTCGTATCGACCGGCTACCAGAATCAGTTTCTGATTCGTCGCCAACTCGGTTACGCCCGCTTGAGTCAGCTTGCGTCCCTGAGGAGAGAGATAGATGACTTTCGCCCCGTCTCCCGCTGCTTGCTTGGCTGCATGAATCGCGTCACGCAGCGGCTGAACCATCATTAACATGCCGGGCCCACCACCATAAGGACGATCATCGACCGTACGGTGTTTATCGTGGGTAAACTCCCGGGGGTTCCAGCACTCAATCTGCAGCAGGCCACTCTTGACGGCCCGACCCGTTACCCCGTGCTCGGTAATGGCTCGGAACATTTCAGGGAAGAGGCTAATAACCCCAATCCACATAAGAAACCTCCGGCACCCGTGTTAGCGCGGGAAACTAGAAACCAGGATCCCAATCAACTTCGATTGTTCGAGCAGTCAGATCAATATTCTTGATCACCTGCTCTTCCAAGAACGGAATCAACCGCTCCTTTGCACCAAAGGCATCTTTTACATTGGCCTCAACCACCAACACATCGTTGGAGCCGGTTTCCATCAATTCGGTCACCTTGCCCAGGTCGTATCCTTTGGTGGTCACCACGGAGCAACCAATCAGGTCACGCCAGTAGAACTCACCTTCGGGCAACGCAGGCAACAGATCGGCGGGTACGCCAATCTCGACATTGGTCAATGCCAGGGCATCTTCGCGCACATCGATACCATCGAGTTTGCAGATCAGACCCTTGTTGTGACGCTTCCAGGCCGAGACCTTGAGTTCACGCCACACCCCGTTCTGATTGATCAGCCAGGGGTTGTAATCGAAAATCGCTTCGGCAACATCGGTGAAGGAGTTCACTTTAAGCCAGCCCTTGATGCCATAAACGGTACCCAGGGTGCCCAGAACTACAGGTTTTTCCACCTTAACTCCTTACCGTTGGGCTGATTAAGCAGCTTTTTTAGCGTCTTTGATCAGCTTGGCAACGCGGTCAGAAACAGCGGCACCAGTAGCAACCCAATGCTCGATACGAGCCAGGTCCAGGTTCAGCTTTTCAGCTTGACCAGCAGCAACCGGGTTGAAGAAACCAACGCGCTCGATGAAGCGACCGTCACGGGCGCAACGGCTGTCAGAAACTACTACCTGGTAGAACGGACGCTTTTTCGCGCCACCACGTTGTAAACGAATGGTTACCATATCGTCCTCATTAACATCTAATGAACAAGGCCCGCAAACACGCGGACCCTAGCTTAAAATAAGCCGCGTAATTCTACTTGGATTCGTAATAATTGCAACCAAGCCAGCCATTTTTTACGCAGAGCGGCAATGAAAAGGGGCCTGCCGCTGCAGACCCCCATCAACACGCAGGCCGGATCAGAACGGGCCGCGACCGCCACCGAAACCGGGGGGCATCATGTTCTTCATCTGGCTCATCATCTTGCGCATGCCGCCTTTACCGGACATTTTCTTCATCATGCGCTGCATCTCGGTGAACTGCTTGAGCAGCTTGTTCACATCCTGCACCTGCATACCGGAACCTGCGGCGATACGGCGTTTGCGGGAACCCTTGATGAGATCGGGGTGAGCACGCTCCTTCGGCGTCATGGAGCTGATGATCGCCTCCATTCGCACGGTGAGCTTGTCATCCATCTGATCTTTCACGTTATCCGGCAGACCGGACATGCCGGGCAGCTTGTCGAGCATCCCCATCATGCCGCCCATGTTGCGCATCTGAGCCAGCTGCTCGCGGAAATCTTCCAGATCGAAGCCTTTGCCGCTCTTGACCTTGCTGGCCAGCTTGGCCGCTTTCTCTTTATCGACATTGCGCTCGACCTCTTCGATAAGAGAGAGCACATCGCCCATACCGAGGATGCGGGAGGCGAGACGATCCGGGTGGAACGGCTCCAGCGCATCGGTCTTTTCACCCATACCGATAAACTTGACCGGCTTGCCGGTGATGTGACGCACCGACAGGGCGGCACCACCGCGGGCGTCGCCGTCCGCCTTGGTGAGGATCACGCCAGTGAGCGGCAGCGCTTCGTTGAACGCCTTGGCGGTGTTGGCGGCATCCTGTCCGGTCATGGCATCCACCACGAACAGGGTCTCGACCGGCTTGATGGTGGCATGCAGATCCTGGATCTCGGCCATCATCTCGCTATCAACGTGCAGACGACCGGCAGTATCGACGATCACCACGTCATAGAATTTCTTGCGCGCCTGATCGATGGCGGCGGTGGCGATGTCAACCGGCTTCTGGCTGGCATCACTCGGGAAGAAGTCGACGCCGATGTCGCTCGCCAGGGTCTCCAGCTGCTTGATCGCCGCAGGGCGATAAACGTCGGCACTGACCACCAGCACCTTCTTCTTGCTGCGCTCTTTAAGCAGCTTGGCCAGTTTGCCAACCGTGGTGGTCTTACCGGCACCCTGCAAACCGGCCATCAGGATGATCGCTGGCGGCTGGGCAGCCAGGTTGAGCTGTTCGTTGGCCTCCCCCATCACGGTGACCAGTTCACCGTGCACAATCTTGATGAATGCCTGGCCCGGGCTCAGGGATTTGGCCACTTCCTGCCCGACTGCGCGCTCTTTGACACGCGCGACGAAATCCCGCACGACCGGCAGGGCGACATCCGCCTCGAGCAGCGCCATGCGGACTTCACGCAGGGTTTCCTTGATATTGTCTTCGGTCAGGCGACCACGGCCACTGACATTGCGCAAGGTGCGCGAGAGTCGTTCAGTCAAATTCTCAAACATGACGGATTCCGGTTCTTGGCGTAATAAATTGGGGGCATTATAACCCAGAGCGGGCGCGAGGACGATTATTCGCCGCACCGTAGCAACAGGGACCTTCTCCCTATATATGGGCAGATCGGCCGTTGCACAACTGGCGAGCACTTCTCGTGCAAGGTATACTGCCCCTCTTACCCTCAAAAGCTTGTGCAACAACGACCTGGTTATGATCGTAATCTCTGTTCTGGCCCTGGCGTTTTATCTGCTGGCCATCATCGCCTCCCTGCATCTGTTACTGAGCGCCAAGCCGGTGGGACAGCGTTCCCTGTTTGCCTGTATCGGATTGGCCCTGATCGCCCATGCCAGCGCCCTCGGTTCAGAGGTATTGCAGAGTTACGGCCAGAACCTGAGCATGCTCAACGTTGCCTCGCTGGTCAGCCTCATCATCTGTTGCTTCATGACTTGCGTGACCCGCCGCTTCAACGGCTGGATCCTGCTGCCGGTGGTCTACAGCTTCTCGGCCCTGTTGCTGGCGGCCAGCGCCTTGATCCCGGGTCGCTACATAACCCATCTGGAGGCCCATCCCCAGCTGTTGCTGCACATCGGCCTCGCCCTGATGGCCTACTCGGTATTGATGATCGCCTGTCTGTTTGCGCTGCAGCTCGCCTGTCTGGACAAACAGCTTAAATCTCGAAAAATCAGCAACCTGCCAGCCATGCCGCCACTGATGACAGTGGAAAAACGGCTGTTTCAGTTGATCTCTGCAGGGGTACTACTGCTGACCCTCTCCATCGCCTCCGGCCTCTTTTTCCTCGAAGACATGTTCGCTCAGGGCAAATCCCACAAGGCAGTGCTCTCCATCCTGGCATGGTGTGTTTACGTGTTGCTGCTGTGGGGTCATCACACCTATGGCTGGCGCGGCCGTAAAGTCATCACACTCAGTCTGATCGGCAGCTTCATCCTGACTCTTGCCTACTTTGGCAGTCGTTTCGTCAAAGAAGTGCTGTTGAGCTGACACCTATACTCTTTTAGCCATACCATCCAACAGGAGCCCTTTTTGGACAGCATCTCAACGAGTACATTACTGATTGTTCTCGTTATCTTGATCCTTCTTTCCGCCTTTTTCTCCAGTTCCGAAACCGGCCTGATGTCCATCAACCGCTACAAACTGCGGCATCTGGCACAGACCAAACACAAAGCAGCACGTCGCGTCGAGCAACTGCTCGCCCGCCCCGATCGCCTGCTGGGACTGATCCTGATCGGCAACAATCTGGTCAATATCCTCGCCTCCGCCATCGCCACCATCGTCTGTATCCGGCTGTTTGGTGATCTCGGGGTCGCCATCGCCACCTTCGGCCTGACCCTAGTGGTACTGGTATTCGGTGAAGTGACCCCCAAGACCCTGGCCGCCATGTTTCCGGAGAAGATCGCCTATCCCGCCTCCTGGATCCTCAAGGGGCTGATGGTGCCGCTCTCACCGCTGGTCTGGCTGATCAACGGCATCACCAGCGGCCTGCTCAAGATGCTGAAGATCAATCCCAACAAGGATGACTCCCTCAACACCGAGGAGCTGCGCACCATAGTCAATGAGGCGGGTAACCTGATCCCCCAACGTCATCAGGAGATGCTGCTGAGCATTCTGGATCTCGACAAGATGCTGGTCGAGGACATCATGGTGCCACGCAGCGATATCTACGCCATCGACATCAACGATGACTGGAAGAGCATCCAGCGCCAGCTGGCCCACTGCGCTCACACCAAGATCCTCCTCTATCGCGATAATATCGACGACGTTGTCGGCTTTTTGCATGCGCGCGATGCCCTGAGGCTGGTAGCAAGGGACCAGTTCAACAAATCGAGCCTGTTGCGGGAAGTGGACGAGATCTACTTCATTCCGGAAGGAACGCCGCTCAACGTGCAGCTGGCCAAATTCCAGCGCAACAAGGAGCGGATCGGCCTGATCGTCGACGAATACGGTGATATTCAGGGGCTAATCACTCTGGACGATATTCTGGAAGAGATCGTGGGCGACTTCACCACCTCCATGACGCCAGCGCCGAGTGACGAGATCCACCCCCAGCCGGACGGCACGTTTCTGGTGGAAGGCTCGGCCAGTGTGCGCGAGCTGAACAAGGAGATGAACTGGCACCTGCCCATCGACGGCCCGCGCACCCTCAACGGTCTGATCCTCGAATATCTGGAGGAGATCCCCCAGCCCAACATCGGGATCCGGCTGGCCGGTTATCCTATCGAGATCCTCGATGTGGAGAACAACATGGTGAAAATGGCGCGGATCATGCCGGCATCGTACCGGGCGGAGTCGGATTCACAAGATTAAAAGAGGGCTGCCAGTGGCAGCCCTTTTCTATTGCTCATTTTCAGTATTCGTCTTCGCCATCCGGCTCCAGCACCAGCGTCGGGATCAACTCGCCAAACACCCGTTGCAACTCGTCGCGGTTGGCCAGCAGGTCTTGCAGCGTATAGCTGTCCATTACCGCAAGAAACGCATCCATCGCCTCTTTCAGCGCACTCTTGAGCAAACAGACAGAGACGATGTGGCAAGCGGGCGAGCCGCAGTCAATGCCGTCCAGATTGCCTTCCAGCGCCCTGATCACCTGCCCGATGTTGATGGTGGCCGGATCGCAAGCCATACGAATACCGCCATGCTTGCCCCGCTGGGATTGCAGATAGCCCAGCTTCACCAGCTGATTGACCACCTTAACCATGTGGTTGCGGGAAACGCCATACAGGGCCGATACCTTGGCAACGCTCGACAACTCCCCTTCCGGCAGGGTGGCAAGATAGAGCAGGGCTCTCAATCCGAAATCTGTATAACTGGTTAGTCTCATAAAACCTGATTAGCGCAATGCGAAAAGTGGAGTATTGATTCAAATCAAATAAACATCTAGGATGCCACTTATTAAATGGCATTTTAGATGTTCAATTAACAACGAGGCCCCTATGCTAGATCAAACCACCATTGCCGTCATCAAAAGCACTATTCCGCTGCTCGAATCGGCAGGCCCTGCCCTCACCCAGCACTTCTACCAACGGATGTTCAGCCATAACCCGGAGCTGAAAGATATCTTCAACCTGGCCCACCAACGCAGTGGCGGCCAGCCGCTGGCCCTGTTCAATGCAGTCGCCGCGTATGCTAAGAATATCGACAATCTGGGAGCGCTCGCCGGTGCGGTCGAGCGGATTGCGCACAAACATACCGGATTCCTGATCCAGCCGGAACAATATCACATTGTAGGTAGTCATCTCTTGGCCACGCTCAAAGAATTGGGCGGAAGTGCGGTCACCGACGAGGTGCTGGAGGCTTGGGGCAAGGCGTATGGCGTGCTGGCCGACATCTTCATCGGCCGCGAGCGGGAGATCTATCAGGAAAAGGCCAATCAGGATGGCGGCTGGCAAGGTACCCGCACCTTCATCATCAAGGAGAAGCGGGCCGAGAGCGCCCTCATCACCTCCTTCCTGCTGGCTCCGGAAGATGGAAAGCCGGTGTTGGCCTTCAAACCGGGCCAATACCTCAGCATCAAGCTGGTTCACACCGAACTGGAATATCAGGAGATCCGCCAGTACTCCCTCTCCGATGCCCCCAACGGGCAGGATTACCGCATCAGCGTCAAACGCGAGCCACAGGGTCAGGTCTCCAATCTGCTGCACGATCACCTGCAGGCGGGTGACAAGATCGAGGTGATGCCCCCCACCGGTGATTTCTACCTGAAAGCCGACAGCCATACCCCGGTGGTACTGCTATCCGCCGGTGTCGGCGTGACGCCGATGATGAGCATGCTCAACCAGCTGTTAGCGAGCGGCCATCAGGCTGATATCACCTGGTTGCACGCCTGCGAACAGGGCGCTGTACACGCCTTCCGGGAGGATATTCAGCAAAAATCCCGCCAGCACCCCAACTTGCTGAGCCGGACCTGGTATCGGGAGCCGGAGGCCTGTGACGTACAAGGTCAAGATTACGATCTGGCCGGCACCATGGATCTGACTGCAGTGAAGGAGCGCATCACGCCAGAGGCCCACTACTACTTCTGTGGCCCTGTCGGCTTCATGCAGGAGATCAAACGGCAGCTGCTGGCGGCTGGGGTGCCAGCCGGGCAGCTCCATTACGAAGTTTTTGGCCCCCACCAAGATCTCTAAGGCGCAGGCAGCCATATAACAGAGTGAGGTTCCGGCCTGTCATGGCACGGCGGCTGGAACCGGACCCACAGGTGCAGATCTGTGGGTCATTTTTTTGGATCAGTGCATCGCCTTGGCGCGGGCCACCACGTTGGCCGGCATCCGGTTGCCAAGACGGTTGAGCAGACTCGCCGCCTTCTGGTGTAGCGCCTTGTCACCGATGACGGAGCCATGGAGCCAGCGATAGGCGTCCTCATAATCGAGCGGACTGCCCATCCCCTGCAACAGCATCTCGACCCACTCGATGCGGGCCCGCAGAAAACCGAGGCTGGCCGCCTCGCGCATCAGGGTCTCGGCTCGCACCAGATCCTTCTGCACCAGGGTTCCTTTCCAGTAGTAGCGACCCAGCTGCTCCAGCGCCGGCGCCAACCCCTGATTGGCCGCCTCCCACATATATTGCACCCCGATCTTGGCATTGGGTTTGGTACAGACACCCCACGCCAACATATCCCCCCAGAGGAATTGATAGGCCGGGATCTTCATCACCGAGGCGCGCGCTTCGATATCCTGAGTCAACTGACAGCGATCCTGCTTCACCTGAGTGAGGTGGCGCCCCTGCTCAATCCAGTTGAGCAGCTCGTCCTGACGATAGAGCGGCACCGCCTGCAACTCGCCAGCGGCCAGAGGTGCGGGAGGCGCCACCACAGCGGCAGGCTCAGCCGGTTTTGGCAGCGGCGCGGCCCCCTCACCACTGCTGGCAACGGGCGTGACCGGCTCAGCCGGAAGCAAGACGGGGACGGCCTCAGAGGGCGCAGGCGTAGCAGCAGAGACAGGGGCCGTTGCCACCGCAGCACTACTTGCGGTCGGTGTCGATGCACTTGCTGCAGGTGCATCGCTTGATACGGCAGCCGATACCGCCTCGGCACCATAGAGGGGCGCGGTGAATGCACCGACAAGAACGAGAAGGGTAAGGGGTTTCATCATAAGGATCTCCTGCTGCACTCTGTTATCGGCACCAAGCCCCATCCCCTTAGCCTGCCGGGCGGATCTCATCAATACAAAAGGGAGCCGAAGCTCCCTTGTTGGCACGGTTGACTCGCTTACTTGACGAAATCGACACCCAGCTGGATATCGGCTTTCAGGGTAGCCAGCATGCCTTCCATCGCTTCCTGCTCGAACGCGCTCAGCTTGCCGTAATCCAGTACGGTTTCGACGCCGTTCTTGCCCAGCAGTACCGGCTGCGCGAAGAAGGTGGCGTGCTCGCCGTTGCCTTCCACGTAGGCGCACTCGATGACGTTGGCTTCGCCCTGCAGACCCTTGATGAGGGAGAGACCAAAACGGCAAGCCGCCTGACCCATGGAGAGGGTAGCGGAACCGCCACCGGCCTTGGCTTCTACCACTTCGGTACCGGCATTCTGGATGCGCTTGGTCATGGCAGCCACTTCTTCAGCGGTGAAGGAGGCGCCTTCAATCTGGGAGAGCAGCGGCAGGATGGTGACGCCACTGTGGCCACCGATCACGTTGACGCGAACCTTGTCCACGTTCAGCCCTTTGGCGGCGGCCACGAAGGTCTCGGCGCGGATCACGTCCAGAGTGGTGACACCGAACAGGCGACGCTTGTCATAGACACCGGCTTTCTTCAGCACTTCGGCGGCGATAGCCACAGTAGTGTTGACCGGGTTGGTGATGATGCCGATCAGTGCTTTCGGGCAAGTGGCCGCGCACTTCTCGACCAGATTCTTGACGATACCGGCGTTGATATTGAACAGGTCGGAGCGATCCATCCCCGGCTTGCGTGCCACACCGGCGGAGATCAGCACCACATCGGCCCCAACCAGCGCAGGAGTCGGGTCTTCACCACAGAAGCCCTTGATGGCGACGTCGGTAGGAATATGACTGAGGTCAACGGCCACACCCGGAGTAACCGGGGCGATGTCATACAGGCTCAGCTCGGAGCCAGCCGGCAGACGGTTTTTCAACAGCAGAGCGAGGGCTTGACCGATGCCACCAGCGGCACCCAGAACGGCAACTTTCATGATCAACTCCATGTTTAAGCGTAGGTTTAAGGTTGTTTGTTGTTGTGCGCCCAACCTTAATGGATCCCCCCATAAAAAACAATCTGATAACAGTTGCAGTCACGGGTTCTGTGAGCCACGAAACATGCGGGAGCAAAAATTGGAGGGAAATACAGAAAGTTGGAGGAGAAGCACAGTTTTTCTGCACTTCTCCTTACCATAAAGAGGTAGATCGAAGGTCTCAGGATTGGAATGCCAGCGCCCGTTTTTCACACCAGCGAAAACCAATTGTTAACAATCCGTTCATCGCCAGATAAAGCCCGCCAGCCACCCCGAACACCGCCAAGGTATCGTAGGTCTGGGCGTTCAACCCCTGCGCCAGCCCCATAATGTCCATGATGGTGATGGTACTGGCGAGGGAACTCCCCTTGAGCACCAGGATCACCTCGTTGGAGTAGGCAGGCACCAGATGACGGGCGGCGTGGCGCACCTTCATCCACAAGGTCTGGCGGCCATTGAAACCAAGCGCACGACACGCCTCCACCTCACCAGCCGGGATGGCATCGAGCGCCCCCTTGAACAACCGGGTGGAGTAGGCCGCCGTGTTGAGACCCAGCGCCAGCACGGCGCAGAACCAGGGCTGCTTGAGCAGCGGCCAGAGCGGGCTGGCTTTCAGCCACTCGAACTGACCCGGCCCGTAGTAGATAAGGAAGATCTGGATCAACAGCGGCGTACCGGTAAAGAGCAGCACCCACAGCTGCACCAACTGGGTCGCTACCGGCAGGCGCAGCTCCAGCACCCAGGTCATCAGGGCCGCCAACACAATCCCCAGCAGCAGGCTGAACAGGGTCAGCTCCAGCGTGGTGACCAGACCGCCCAGCAACGTAACGAGATACTCGTGCATCAGTTAGCCTCCGTAGCGGCGGGTGTAGCGGGCAGCCAGCCCGAGGCCATATTCACTCACCAGACTGATGGCGAGATAGATGAGGGCCGCGGCGGCATACCAGGTGAACGGCTCATAGGTACTGGCCGAGGCCATCTGCGCCTGACGCATCATCTCGTTCACCCCGATAAGCGACACCAGCGCGGTGTCTTTCAGCAATACCAGCCACTGGTTGCCAAGGCCAGGCAGGGCGTGCCGCCACGCCTGCGGCAGCACGATACGAAAGAAGATGTGGCCCTTGCCAAGACCCAGCGCCATCGCCGCCAACCGTTGCCCGGCAGGCACCGCATTGAGCGCCGCTCGCAGGGTCTGGGTCGCATAGCTGGCAAACAGCAGGGAGAGCGCCAGCACGCCACAGGCAAACGGGCTGAACTCCACATACTCGCCAGTGATGAGGAACAGCACCTGGGTCGAGCCGAAGTAGATGAACAGCACCACCAGCAACTCGGGCAGGCCACGGATCAGCGTGGTCAGGGTGGCCACCGGCCACACCAGCGCACGCTGTTTGCTGAGCTCGGCGGCACTGAACGCCAGTGCCAACACCATGCCCCCGACCAGTGATGCCAAGGCCAGCCCGAGGGTCATCCAGGCTGCATCCAACAACAGGCTCAACATGGCTTACTGCGCGAAGTATTTGTCGAAGATTTTCTGATAGGTGCCGTTGGCCTTGATCTCGGCCAGCCCCTTGTTCAGCTGGGTAAGCAGCTCCTGATTGCCCTTGGCGACCGCGATGCCAAAGCCGGTACCGAAGTACTTGGCATCGGTCACCGGCGCACCCACCACCGCATACTCCTTGTGCTGCTTCAGCCAATCGGCAGCAACGGCGGTATCGGCAAAGACACCGTCGGTACGGCCATTCATCATGTCGAGGAAGGCGCTCTGGTAGCTGGCGTAAGGCACGGTCAGCAGGCCCTTGCTCACCCAGTTATCCACCAGATAGGACTGGTGAGAGGTACCGTTCTGCACACCGACGGTCTTGTCGACCATCTCTTCCGGCCCCTTGAAGGCCCCTTTCTTGGCGACGAATACGGCCGAGTTCTCGTAGTAGATGTCGGAGAAATCGACCTGCGCGGAACGCTCCGGCGTCACGTCCATGGCGGCGATGGCGGCATCGTAGCGACGGAATTTCAGGCTGGGGATCAGGCTGTCAAAGGCCTGGTTGTGGAAGCTGCACTCCAGCTTGGCCTGCTCGCAAATGGCACGGGCCAGATCGATGTCAAAACCCTGAAACTCGTTCTTGTCATCCAGGTATTCGAACGGCGCGTAGGTGGCCTCGGTGGCGAACTTGATCTCCTTGGCCATGACGGAGGTACTCAACAGACCCATGGCAGCAACCAACAACAGACTCTTTTTCATGACAGCTTCCTTATCGATTCAGTATCAATGCATCAAGAATTCGGCAAACCGGCTGGTTTGCGGGGATTGGAAAATGGCGGCGGTGCCGGATTCGATGATCCGCCCCTTCTCCAGATAAATCACCTGGCTGGCTACCTTGCGGGCAAAGTCAACCTCGTGGGTCACCACCACCTGGGTAATGCCGGTCTGGCTCAGGTTACGGATGATCTCGGCCACCTCCTTGGTGATCTCGGGATCGAGAGCAGCTGTCGGCTCGTCAAACAGCAGCACTTCCGGATCCATCATCAGGGTACGGGCAATGGCCACCCGCTGCTGCTGACCGCCGGAGAGACGGGCCGGCCAGGCATCGCGCTTGTCGGCCAGTTGCAGCTGGGCCAGCAGATAGGCCCCCTTCTCGATGGCGGCCTCCTTGCTCATGCCGAGCACCTTGACCGGCGCTTCAATCAGATTCTCCATCACAGTGAGATGTGGCCAGAGATTGTACTGCTGGAACACCATGCCCACCTTGCGGCGCAGCAGTTGGGACTGGCGGTTGAATTCGGCAGCAGAGAGGGCGTTTGGGAAAGAAAATTCACTTTCTCCAATCCGCAGAACACCCGTATCCGGGGTATCCAGCAGGTTCATCATCCGTAGCAGGGAACTCTTGCCAGCACCGCTCGGGCCCAGCAACACCAAGGTTTCACCGGGGGATGTCCGAAAGCTGACCTGTTGCAGAACCGGCACCTTGTGCCAGGACTTCTCGATACCTATTAATTCAATACCCATACAGCCCAATTGAATAAGTTTTCAAAATTTCATCCCGATTCTATCCCTAATAAAGGTTGATGCAAGCCATTTTTGAATCAATATGCAGAACAAGCGCCGCTTCCTTGCAAAAAACGGCATATGAATGCAAAATGGCACCGCTGTTCGTATCTGCCGCCTGTATCGCGCAGGCCGCCACACCTCCTCATTCGTGAGACCAAGATGAAACACAACGACAAGCAAGAAAAACTGGCCAAGGCCTTTAAAGCCTTGCTGAAAGAAGAGCGCTTTGGCTCCCAGGCAGAAATCGTCACCGCCCTGCAAGAGCTTGGCTTCGAGAACATCAACCAGTCCAAGGTATCGCGCATGCTGAGCCGCTTCGGCGCCGTTCGCACTCGCAATGCCAAGATGGAGATGGTCTACTGCCTGCCGGTGGAACTGGGCGTGCCCACCACCTCCAGCCCGCTCAAAAATCTGGTGCTGGACGTCGATCACAACGGCGCACTGGTGGTGATCCACACCAGCCCGGGCGCAGCCCAGCTGATCGCCCGCCTGCTCGACTCCCTTGGCAAGGCAGAGGGGATCCTCGGCACCATCGCCGGTGACGACACCATCTTCATCACCCCGACCAGCGATACCGATATCGAAGAGCTCTACCTCTCCGCCCTCGAGCTGTTCGAACAGACCCCGTAATGGCCGCCACCGCGTCATAGCAGTCAAGCCAGAACGAAAAATCCCGGCCAAGGCCGGGATTTTTGTTTTCTGAGTCTTCGTCAGGCGGGCTTATTTGCCCTGCGCCATCAGAAAACCTTCCGATGGGGCGAAGAAAGCGGCACCGGTCACTGCTTTGGTAAAGCGCAGCAGGTGGTCGAAGTGGCTGCCCTCCCCCTTGTACATGCTGGCCAGCATGGCGTTGAAGTGCTGCGGCGTGCGGCAGCAGGAGATGAAGTAGAGCCCCTGCTCGGTCATGGTGCCCCAGGGCATGCTCTGGCGCAGGATCTCCATCGACTCGCCCTTCGGGGTCTTGAGGTTGACCCGCTTGATGTGGGCGGTCAGCGGCTTGGCGGCAGACTCATACTCGATGTTGTCGGGCTTGGTGCGACCGATAATGTCTTCCTGCTCTTTTTGCGCCAGCTTCTCCCAGTCGCTCATGGCGTGCACCCAGCGCTGGACGTGAATGTAGGAGCCACCGGCAAACTCGCCATCGGCCAGCAGCGCCACTTCGGCACGGTGCTCATCCTGCGGGTTCTCGGTACCGTCGACGAAACCGGTCAGGTCGCGGCAATCCAGATTGCGGAAACCGCGCACCTCTTCGGCCAGCGCGACCAGTCCGGCCAGCAGCGCCATCACGCGATGACCGGCGTGGTGCAGCACGTCCACCCGATCGGCACGCAGCTGAATAAAGAGATCAAACGGAGTGTTGGGGGCTTCCTGACCGTTGGCGGATTGCGCCATAAAGCTGCGGAACTGGGGCGGACGGGCGGCAGGGTAGAGACCATCCCAGGCATCGGCGCCAACGGCAACCAGACCGCTGAAACCGGCATCAGGGAAATCGGCGGCGACCGCCTGCCACAAGGCGGGCAGTTTGGCCAGACGGCCGACCAGTTCGGCGGCATCGCCGGTGCGATTGAACATCAGATAGAGGGCGTGCAGATTCGACTCTGCGCAGATCCCGGCTTGGGCTTTCATATATCTCTCCCCTGAGTAGGCGTTAGCGTTACGGGCTATTTGCGTTGCGCGATTATAAACCAGAGTGGATCCAGTTCTTTGATTTCACGACGATATCACGCGTTCAGGGCAAAGGGTCAAACAACACCAGCCCATGGGGGGCAACCTTGATCCGTGCCCGCATCCCATCAAGGGGCTCGCCAATGCTCGCCTCCAGCTGCAGCTCGCCACACTCGAACAGCACCCGACAATGGTGGCCGAGGAACTGCTGCTCCACCACCTTGAGCTCCCCATCTGCGGCGCTCTCCAGCAGCAGTTGCTGGGGTCTGAGCATCAGTTGCAACTGCTCGCCCAGCGCCCGGCCATGAGGCTCGCTGCCACAGATGACACCGAGCGCCGTCTGCACACAGTGGCTGTCCACCACCTCGGCAGCCAGATAGTTGACCCCGCCGAGAAACTCCGCCACGAAGCGATTTTGCGGGCGGCGATAGAGCTGCTCCGGCTGGCCCACCTGCTCGATGTGGCCAGCGCGAAACAGCGCCAGCCGATCGGCGAAGGCGAACGCCTCCTCCTTGCTGTGGCTGACGAAGATGGCGCCGATCCCCTGCTGCTTGAGCAGGGCGCGGATCTCGAGGATCAGCTTCATCCGCACCTGGGTATCGATGTTGGAGAAGGGCTCATCCAGCAGCATCAGCCGCGGCTTGCACACCAGCGCCCGGGCGATGGCTACCCGCTGCTGCTGACCACCGGAGAGCTGGTGCGGATAGCGATCCCCCAGCCCCTGCAGATTGACTAGCGCCAGCGCCTCGTCCACCTGCTGCTGGCGGGCCCGGCGCTCGAGTTTGGTCAGACCGAAGCCGACGTTGTCAGCCACCGTCAGGTGGGGGAAGAGGGCGTAATCCTGAAAGATCATGCCGATATTGCGCGCCTCGGGGGGCACGCTGGCACCCGGCCCGTCGAGCAGGGTATCGCCGAGGCGAGTCGAGCCCTCAGCCAACGGCAGCAGCCCGGCGATCGCCTTGAGCAGCGTGGTTTTGCCGCAGCCACTGGCCCCCAGCAGGCAGACAATCTCGTTGTCTGCCACCGTCAGGGAGAGCTGCTCCAGCACATTGCGGCCGTTGTAACGGCAGCTGACATTTTCAACCTGCAAACAGGACAAGGCTGACTTCCTCTCGTTTCTGGCGGCGCGTGGCCTTTTGGTTCAGCGCACCGCATGCAATTTCATTGGCCGACGTGGCGACTCAGTGGCCCGGACTGTCCAGACTGCGGTTGACCCAGATCAGCGGCAACAACCCCACCAGCACGATAACGATGGCCCCCAGCGCGCCACGCTCCAGCATCTCGTCCGAGACGAACTGGTAGACGTGGGTCGCCAGGGTATCGAAGTTGAACGGCCGCAGCAGCAGGGCGGCGGGCAGCTCCTTCATGGATTCGATGAATACCAGCATGGCACCGGCAAACAGACCTCGGCGCACCAGCGGCAGATGGACCCGCCGCAGCATGCCGCCATCCCCCTGCCCCAGGGAGCGGGCTGCCATGTCGAGACTGGGGGAGATCTTGCCCATGCTGCTCTCCACCGAGCCGATGGCAATGGCCACGAAGCGCACCAGATAACCGAACACGATGGCGGTGATGGTACCGGTCAGCAGCAAGCCCGGGCCTTGACGACCGAGCCACTCGGCCAGATCGTTGATGGCAAAGTCGAGGGCGGTGAGCGGCACCAACACCCCGATCGCGAGCACGGTACCCGGCATGGCGTAACCCATGGCGGCGATACGAAGGGGCAACAGACTCTTTATCCCGCCATCGAGGCGGCGGAAGAAGCCAAGCAGCAGGGCGATGCCCATCGCCAGCAGTGCGGTCAACGCCGAGATAGCCAAGCTGTTGCCGGCAAAGCGGACAAACTCCGGCGTCCACGACAACTCGAAGTAGCGCACCCCGTAATCGAGCAGGATGACAAACGGCAGGCCGAAACCGGCCAGCACCAGCCCCCAGCACCAGAGACCGGCCAACCAACGGCCAATCCCCTTGAACGGATAGCGCAGCGGCTGCTCATGGCCCATCGACTTCTGGAACACCTGCTGCCGACTGCGCGAGCGGCGCTCCAGCGCGATCAGCAGCACCACAGCCAGCAGCATCAGGCAGGAGAGTTTGGCCGCGGTGGCCAGACTACCGTAGCCGAGCCAGGTGTCGTAGACCGCAGTAGTAAGAGTGTTGATGGCAAAGAAGTGGACAGTGGCAAAATCGGCCAACGTCTCCATCGCCACCAGCGACACTGCCACCATGATGGCCGGGCGCGCCAGCGGCAGACTGAGGCGGCGAAAGCTCTGCCACGGGGTACAGCCGAGCAGGCGGCTGGAGTGGATCAGGCTGACCGACTGCTCGAGAAAGGAGGCGCGGGTCAGCAGATAGACATAGGGGAACAGCACCAGCGCCAGCACCCAGGCGGCACCGCCGAGGGAGCGGATGCCCGGAAACCAGTAATCGGCCGGACTGTTCCAGTCAAAGAGGGCGCGCAACCCGGCCTGCAACGGGCCCGAGTAGTCGAGCAAGTCGGTATAGACGTAGGCGACGATATAGGAGGGCATCGCCATCGGCAGCATCAAGGCCCACTGCAAAGCGCGCCGCCCCGGCACCTGACACATGGCCACCAGCCAGGCGGTGGGCACGCCAAACAGCAGGCTGAGCAGCACCACGCCGACCACCAGCCCCAGGGTATTGCCGAGATAGTCGAGCAGCACTGTATCGGCGAGGTGGCGAAACAGCTCCCCCTCAGCCGAGAAGGCAGAGAAAAGCAGGGCTATAACCGGTAAACCCAGCAGCAGGGCGGTGGCCCAGCTGCCGGTCATCCATCCAAAATTTTTCATGAGACCACAGAGGTTGATGGGGCCGTTGGCCCCATCTGATTACAAGTCGAACTTCACTTCATCCAGCAACTGCAAGGCGTCCTTGCGGTGCTTGGCGTAATCGCTGACCGGTAGCGCGTCAGACTTGAAACTGCCCCAGGACTTGACCATGGCGGAAGGCTCGACTCCGGCCTTGACCGGATATTCGGCATTCACATCCGCATACATGTGCTGGGCGATGTCGCCAGCCAGAAACTCCATCAGCTTCTGGGCCTCGGCCTTGTTCTTGGCATACTTGGTCATGGCCACGCCGCTCACGTTGACGTGGGCACCGCGGTCAGCCTGGTTCGGGAAGTTGATATAGACCGCATCCGCCCAGGACTTCTGCGCCGGATCTTTCAACATGGCGCCCAGATAGTAGCTGTTGCCGAGCGACAGGTCACAGATACCATCCTTGATCGCCTTGACCTGATCCCGGTCGTTGCCCTGCGGCTTGCGCGCCAGGTTGGCCTTGACCCCTTCCAGCCAGCTCTTGGTCTCGGCCATGCCGTGATGGGCAATCATCGAGGAGACCAGCGCCACATTGTACTCATGCTTGCCGCTGCGGGTGCAGATTTTCCCTTTGAATTCCGGTTTGGCCAGATCTTCGTAGCTGATGGTGTCGAGCTTGCCGAGGCGTTCCTTGCTGGAGTAGATGGCGCGAACCCGGGTGGTCAGGGCGAACCAGCGGTTCTCCGGATCACGATAGCTGGCGGGGATGTTCTCCTGCAGGATCTTGCTGTCCACCGGCTGTACCAGCCCCTTGTCCACCAGATCGGTCAGACGGCTGATATCGACGGTCAGCATCAGGTCGGCCGGAGAGAGCTTGCCTTCCCGCTCCAGACGCTCGTTCAACCCCTCTTTGGCGAACACCACGTTCACCTTGATGCCCGACTCCTTCTCGAACTGCTGGATGATGGGCTTGATCAGCTCATCCTGCCGGTTGGAGTAGACATTCACTTCCCCGGCCGCCAATGCCGACTGAGCGGCCAACGCAGAGAAAGCCAGTGCCAACATCTTCATTTTCATCATCCATTCCTTGAGTTGCTAAATCGAGTGAGAACAATTGCCGTTTGCATTCTGCATATTCCGATTGCGAGATCAAGGAGGAGTGGCGGGGGAAGTTCACATATTTAAACACGGCATAAATAAACGGGCCGGATAGAATCCCATCCAGCCCCAATCGGGTTTTGCCATGGCAAGCGAGGTGACAAACCGGCGATCAGAGCGCCTCTTCGTCGTTCTCGCCGGTACGAATACGCACCGCCTGCAACAGGTCATAAACAAAGATCTTGCCGTCACCGATCTTGCCGGTATAGGCCGCCTTGCAGATCGCTTCGATCACCCCTTCCACGTTGTCATCCGTGGTGGCGATCTCCAGCTTCACCTTGGGTAAAAAGTCGACCTGATACTCGGCACCCCGGTATAATTCGGTGTGTCCCTTCTGGCGGCCAAATCCCTTGACCTCGGACACGGTCAACCCCTCCACCCCCAGGTTGGCAATGGCCTCGCGGACATCGTCCAGCTTGAACGGTTTGATAATCGCACTAATCAGCTTCATCTGGTTGCTCCCAATCCATGGTGTGTCATGAATCGGGTTTCAATTCTTATGCCAAGTATTTTTATTGTTTTATTTCATATAGATAGAGTTTAATGTCGGCGCCATTCGCCAGGCACATCCCCATAACCGGCCAGCACGCCCCATAATGAGGCACCATGCTGCAGCGGTCAGCGGGTATGCACCAAACAAGAGCAAAACAGCATGCTAGTTATCTCCAATAGCGTCACGATTCCCTGGCATGAGCTGCAATTTCAGACCATGCGGGCACAGGGCAACGGTGGACAGCACGTCAACAAGACCGACTCCGCCGTCTGGCTGCGCTTCGATTACCGCAACTCTCCCAGCCTGACGCCCCTCTACAAGGAAGGTCTCGACAAGCTGAGCGACAGCCGGGTACACGATGGCTTTATCCTGATCCGGGTCGAGAGCCATCGCAGCCAGGACATGAACCGCAAGGAGGCGATGAGCCGTCTGGTGGAGTTGCTGAAAAAAGCAGCTTGGCGCCCCAAGGCCCGCCATGCCACCAAGCCGACCCGCAGCTCCCAGCGCAAGCGGGTTGATGCCAAAAAGCGCAAGGGGGATATCAAGTCCGCCCGCGGCAAACCGGTTCTGGACTGAGCCCCCCCAGCCCCCAAAGGATGTCAGCCGATGAGATACAGTTTTTGCAACAGCACCCGCGGCCCCCTGCTGGTCGCCATCGATCAGGATAGCCTTCGCCACGTGGAGTTCATGCACGGGGAGCGGCCCGTCATGCCGCAAACTGACTGGCAACGGGATGACAAGGCGCTGGCCCCCTATCTCGCCCAGTTCGCCGCCTACTTCGCCGGGAAGTTGCAGCAGTTCGATCTGCCCATGGCCGCCCGTGGCACACCATTCCAGCAGGCAGTATGGCGCGCCCTGTGTGACATCCCCTACGGCGAAACCGTCAGCTATCTCGAGATTGCCCAGGCGATCGGCAATCCCAAAGCAGTGCGAGCGGTAGGCGCTGCCAATGGCCGCAATCCGCTGAGCATCATAGTACCCTGCCATCGGGTGATCGGACGCAGCGGCGATCTGACCGGCTATGCTGGCGGCATTCCCATCAAGCGCTGGCTACTGGAGCTGGAGCAGACAGGCACGGCATTCGAGCTGGCCCAATGAGACGATGAGCCACCGTGGAGAGGGAATGGACAATATCGTGGCCAAAATGAAAAGGCTTTCTGCCAGTGGCCACGCTTTGCTGACAAGATGAACAGAAAATGAAGAATCGCCTCAGAACTACTTCAGATTGAGCTTGGCATGATGGCTCCATACTTGAATGGCACGGCTCATTCGCTGATTCAAGTAGCACCCATGTGACGCTTCCAATCTGTCTTTTCCCCGCGCCTCCTCTGAGGCGCTTTTTTTGTGCCAACACAACAGGCTACCACCCGGGTTGAGTGGCCTGAGCGCCACAAAATCTGCACACGCCCAAAAACCAAGAGGCGAAGGATCATCCTTCGCCTCTGACGTAACAGCTGGCTACTCGCTCTGGGGCAGGAACTGCAGCTCCGGCGCCGAGGAGGTCAGCACATCGGCGCAATAATCCCAGGTCGAGATGCGATAGTGCTGCAGATCTTCATCCAGATGCAGACCGTCCGACTCCTGATGGAACCAGCTGGCAAAACGGGATGGGGTGATGAGCTGGATCTGCTCTTCGATAGCGTGACTATCCTTCCCCTCGGCCAGATCGCAATCCTCGATCACCCGCAGGGCATAGATGTGACGAAAATAAACCCGGCAGAGGATTTGCGGGGGCAGATCGATGCTGCGTGCCCGCCCCAGCATGATGGTCAGAGAGTCGCTCCAGAGATCCTGATGCAGCTCGGCCACAACCAGACCGGGCGGTAGCTGGCGGGACGGAGCCCAAGGGACGGCAACCTGCCGAATGGCATTTTTCTGTTCCATATAAACCTCGCGACGACTCACTCCCTGTCTTGAGTCTATCTGAACCACATAGTCCCCGCGAAGGCAATCGATGGACAATAAAAACGGCAATAAAAAAGGCTATGTCCCAATTACGTGTTGCATGGGGTGCCCCAGCGCCTCATGCAAACATGCTTTGATATTCACGCCCCTCCCGTAACGCT